>NZ_JBEZKJ010000008.1:0-161427 GCF_040651675.1 Streptomyces sp. NPDC048415
GCCCCCTCGCCCGGCGGGCGCGCCCCGGGCGGGCCCCGCGCGCGCGCGGCCCCCCCGCCCCGGCCCCCCCCCCCCGCCCGCGCGCCTCACCCTGCCCCGGCCCCCGGGGCCGGCGCCCCCGGGCCCCGCCGCTCTGCCTGTGTGCGCGGCGGCCGAGCCTGCGCCTGCGTCCGTCGTGCTGTCTGCGCCTGCTCTGTTCCGCGCGTGCGTCCGTCGCGAGTGTGTGCGCGCCTGCCGTGTCTAGCGCGCGCGTCCCTCGCGACTGTGTGCGCGGCGACCGAGCCCACGTCTGCCTCCGTCGCGGTGTGTGCCCGCATGCCGTGTCCAGCGCGTGAGTCCGTCGCGACCGTGCGCCGGCCTGCCGTGTCCAGCGCGCGCGTCCCTCGCACTGTGTGCGCGCCTGCCGCGACCGCGCCCGTCCGTCGCAGCTGTCAGGAGACCAAGCCGGCCAGCTTGCGCAGTGACTCGTTGAGCGCGGCCGTCGCCGAGTCCTTCAGCTTGCCCGCCATGAGCGAGACGGCCGCGCCGGTGAACTCGCCGTCGATGCGGACCGTCGTCGCCTCGCCGTCGGGGGTGAGCGTGTAGCGCGTGGCGACGGTCACCGCCATCGGACCCTTGCCGCGGATGGCCAGCACGCGGCCGGGCTCCAACGTCTCGATGGTCCAGGTGACCTCGGCGGGGAAGCCCATGAGCTTCATGTTCTCCTCGAAGGTGCCGCCCACTTCGAGGGTTTCGGGGCCGCCCTTCGGGAAGCTGGTGTGGGTCGCGTTCCATTCCCCGTACGCGGACCAGTCCGTGAGCTGGGCCCAGATCTTTTCGGCGGGCGCCTCGATGCGTGCTTCCGCGCTGACTTCGGCCATGCGACCACCCCTTCGTGTCGGGCGCTGCGCCCGGCGCAGCTACGGTGTCGCGGAACGTAGCCGCAGGCCGCGGAACATTCAATACTGATGAACCGTCAGGAATTGTGGAGGGGTGTAGAGGGGTGCGGACGGGGCGGTTGCGGGTCAGCCCACCCGCCGTATCACCGCCGCGTCGAACAGGTCCCAGGCGCGCGGGTGGGGACCCTCGTCGTGGCAGTGCCACGCCTCCCAGAACAGGTCGGCGAGCAGCGCGTCCTCGGGGGCGTACACCCGGTACACGTACTGCCTGCCGTCGATCGCCGGCAGGGCGACCAGCCAGCACCTGCTGTCCATGTTCCGAGGGACGAGCGCCGGAGCGGGGCGGTTGCGCACGGGGCGCGTGGCAAGGCGGCGCACGCCCCCCGGGGAATCGGCGCGAAGCCATTCGTCAGCGCGAAGTCATCCGTAAGGAGGAGACCGCTCGTGGATGCCCAACCTGTGTCGGACGCGCAAATGCTGCCCGCCGAGGATGCCCCGGCCCGAAGAGGCTGATGGGGTAGGGGTTGTGCCATCCCGTATCCCCCAGCAGTCCGCCGCCGAGAGCGGCCCGAACCGTGCGGAACTCGATGCCGGGCTCAGTGCCGAGCTGGCCTCGGTGGTCTCCGGCGCGCGCAGGAGGGCACTGCGAGACGGGGACCGGCAGATCGACACCGCCCATCTGCTGCACTCACTGCTGGAGTCCGACCCCGAGGTGCGCGCCGTGTTCGACGGCGGGCCGCACGTCGCCCGGCTGCTGGGATACCTCGTGCAGCGCAGCATCGGCTACGGACTGCGCTGGCAGAGCACCGTCGAGGACTCCGGTGCCGTACCGGTGGTGGCCGACGCGGGCTGGTCCCCGGTGGCGGCCGGTGCCATGGAGGCGGCGCAGGAGCGCGCCGTACTGCGGGGTGACGAGCCGGCCCGCGGCCTCGATCTGCTCGCGGCGGTCGTCGCCGAACCCCAGTCGCGGGCCGTCGAGGTGCTGGGGCGTGCGGGAGTCGACGCCGGCGAGCTGCTGGGCCGGATCGAGACCGGATTCGAGGAGCACGTCGGCCGGGGCGACAGCGGCCGCTGAACGGATCTCGACGCCCGGCCGACTCGCGGACCCCTGCGGTCCCGGCGTTGAAGCCTGCCATCGGTTACGCCTCGTCCGGCGTCGGCCAGGTGATGCCGGCCGGCGATAGCCGCGTCGGCGTCCAGTCGTTGAGACAGGTGTCATTGGGGATGACGCTCATGTCATCGCCTGTCATCATGTGCCGGTGCATACGTCTCAGGGCAGTCAGGGCAACCGTGGCAGGGGCGTCGGCCTGGGCCTCGCGCTCGGGTCGGCGGTCGCCTTCGGTGGATCGGGTGTCGCGGCCAAGCCGCTGATCGAGGCGGGCCTCGACCCGCTCCACGTGGTGTGGCTGCGGGTCGCCGGCGCCGCGCTGGTGATGCTGCCACTGGCCGTACGCCATCGCGCACTGCTGCGTCAGCGCCCCGCGCTGCTCGTCGGGTTCGGGCTGCTCGGTGTGGCCGGTGTCCAGGCCTGCTACTTCGCCGCGATTTCCCGTATCCCGGTCGGCGTCGCGCTGCTCGTCGAGTACCTCGCGCCCGCGCTCGTGCTCGGCTGGGTGCGCTTTGTGCAGCGTCGGCCCGTGACGCGCGCCGCGGCCCTCGGAGTCGTCCTCGCGGTCGGCGGACTCGCCTGCGTGGTCGAGGTGTGGTCGGGGCTCAGCTTCGACGCCGTCGGACTGCTGCTCGCGCTGGGCGCCGCCTGCTGCCAGGTCGGCTACTTCGTTCTGTCCGACCAGGGCACCGACGCGGGCGAGGAGGCGCCGCACCCGCTCGGGGTGATCGCGTACGGGCTGCTCGTCGGCACCCTCGTGCTGACCGTCGTCGCGCGGCCCTGGACCATGGACTGGTCCGTGCTCGGGGGCGGCGCGGACATGAACGGCACGTCGGTCCTCGCCTCGCTGCTCCTCGGCTGGATCGTGTTGATCGCCACCGTTGTCGCGTACGTCACCGGAGTGCTCTCCGTGCGCAGGCTCTCCCCGCAGGTCGCGGGCGTCGTGGCCTGTCTCGAAGCGGTGATCGCGACCGTCCTCGCCTGGGTGCTGTTGGGCGAGCACCTCTCGGCGCCGCAGATCATCGGCGGTGCGGTGGTGCTCCTCGGCGCTTTCATCGCGCAGTCGTCGGCGCCCGCGAAGTCCTCGGACGGGTCGGTCGCGAGCGGTGCGAGCGACGCCGAAAGGGAGTTGTCCGCTCACGGGACCGCCGTCTAAGGTGCGGATCGTGCCTTTGACGCTCGTTCTTCCGCCTCCGGCCGCCTGAGGCGGGCCCTCCGGAATTCACGCCCGGTCCCGTGCCGGGCGGAACGGTGCTGCCCGCAGAAGAAGTCCGAGGACCTTCCGTCCGTACGCCGATGCCCTGTGCCCGCTGCCTTGCGTGCCTTGCGCACCGACCGCGACGTGGTCCCTTCCTGAACTTCTGCGTATCTGCGGAGAGAACACGTGTCGAACGCTGCTTCCGGCCTGCCCATCGGGCGAGGCCTCCTCTATCTGATCGTCGCCGGTGCCGCCTGGGGCACCGCGGGTGCGGCCGCGTCCCTGGTCTACCGGGCCAGTGACATGGGACCGATCGCCCTTTCCTTCTGGCGCTGCGCGGGCGGACTCGTGCTGCTGCTCGCCGTACGGCTGCGACGGCGCCGCACGGTCGCGCCCGCCGTTTGTGAGCCCCTCGGTCGCAAGGCCCTGCGGATCGGCGTGACCGGCGTCGGCCTCGCCGTCTTCCAGACCGCCTACTTCGCCGCCGTGCAGGCGACCGGCCTCGCCGTCGCGACCGTGGTCACGCTGGGCGCCGGGCCGGTGCTCATCGCGCTCGGCGCCCGGCTGACCATGGGGGAGCGGCTCGGGCGCGGCGGGAGTGCCGCCGTCGCCGGGGCGCTCCTCGGGCTCGGGGTGCTGGTGCTGGGCGGCGGGGGTGCGACGGTGCGACCCTCGGGCGTCGCGCTCGCGGTCGTGGCCGCGGCCGGGTACTCCGTGATGACGTTGCTCACCCGCTGGTGGGGACGCGACGGCCGAGTCGACGGATCCGGCACGACGGTGTGGACGTTCGCCGTCACCACCGTCTGCCTGCTGCCGCTCGGGCTGGCCGAGGGGCTGGTGCCGCACGCCGCCCAGCCGGCGCATGTCCTGGCCCTGGTGGCGTACATCGCCGCCATTCCCACGGCCCTGGCCTATGCCCTGTTCTTCGCGGGCGCCGCCGCCGTCCGTTCCGCGACCGTATCCGTGATCATGCTCCTGGAGCCGGTGAGCGCGGCCGTACTCGCCGTCGGGCTGCTCGGCGAGCGACTCACCGCGCCGACGCTCGCGGGCACCTTGCTGATGCTCGGCTCGGTCGCGGGGCTCGCGGCAGCGGAAACGCGCGGCGCGGGCGCCGACGGGCGCCCGGCACCCGAGGAGGAAACGGCACTCGTCTGAGGCACCCGGTGCGGGCCCTTGCACGGGCCCGCACCGCTGCGCTCGTCATCTGGGGAGGGCCAGGGTCACAAGGTGGCCAGATAGTCCGGAACCTTGATCCCGGGGGCCAGGTCGTCGGCGGGGATCGGGGCGCCGAACCCCTTGGTCAGGGGCAGGACGCCGGTCCAGTGGGGGAGCGGGAGGTCCTCGGGCTCGTCGTTCGGGCCGCCGGTGCGCAGCTTCGCGGAGACCTCGTCCAGGTCGAGGCGGATGACGGCGGTGGCCGCGAGTTCCTTGGCGTTGGCGGGGCGGGAGTCATGCGAGCGACCGGGGACGACATGGTCGACGAGGGCATCCAGGGCCTCTCGCTTCTCGTCCGGGTCCGTCACCTGCTGGGCGATGCCGTGCACCACCACGGAGCGGTAGTTGAGCGAGTGGTGGAAGGCCGAGCGGGCCAGCACCAGGCCGTCGACATGGGTCACGGTCAGACAGACGGGCAGCCCGCGATCGGCCTGGCCCGTCATCCGCAGCGGGCGCGAGCCGGTCGAGCCGTGCACGTACAGGCGCTCGCCGACGCGGCCGTACAGCGTGGGCAGGACGACCGGGGCGCCGTCGCGCACGAAGCCGAGGTGGCAGACATAGCCCTCGTCGAGTATCGCGTGCACCAATTCACGGTCGTACGCGGCACGGTCCTTGGAGCGGGTGGGGACGGTGCGGTCGGTCGGGGCGTAGGCGGCGGGCGGCGTCGCCCCGGGCTGGGCGCTCGTCTCCGGCATTGCGTTCTCCATTGCACTAGTGCATAATCTGCTTTGTGCTAGGAGAGTATCGGATCGAAGGGCGTCGCGCAGTCGAGATCGCCGCGAGCGTCGAGCGCGGGGTGGGGTCGGGAGATCTCGAGCCGGGTCAACCGCTGCCGCCGATGCGGGAGTTGGCCGATCGGCTCGAGGTGAATCCGAATACGGTCGCGGCCGCCTACCGCACGCTGCGCGAGCGGGGGGTCATCGAGACCGCGGGCCGTCGGGGGAGCCGGGTGCGTGCAAAGCCCGCCACCACGGGCCGCGAGGACATCCGCGTCGAGGTGCCGGACGGCGTGCGCGACGTGGCCGACGGCAACCCCGACCCCGCCCTGCTGCCCTCTCTCGCCGAGGCGTTCGCGGCGGCGGCCGAGCGCTCGGACCGCGACCCCGTGATGTACGGGGAGGCCGCCGTCGAACCGGAGCTGGAGCGGCTCGCGCGCGCCGACCTCGTCGCGGACGGGGTCCCCGACGGGCCCGTCGTCGTCACGTCCGGATCGCTCGACGCCATCGAACGCGTGCTGTCGGCGCATCTCAAGCCCGGTGACGCCGTCGCCGTCGAGGACCCGGGCTGGGGCAGTCTCCTCGACCTCGCCCCGGCGCTCGGGCTGCGCACGGTCGGCGTCGGTGTCGACGAGGAGGGGCCGCGTCCCGACGACGTACGCCGTGCGCTGGAGGCGGGTGCACGGGCCCTCATCGTCACGGACCGCGCGCAGAACCCGACCGGCGCCGCGGTGAGCGCCACGCGTGCGCGTGCCCTGCGTTCCGTGCTCGAAGAGCACCCGCACGCCCTGCTGATCGAGGACGACCACGGCCACCGGATCGTCGACCTTCCGCTGCACCCCCTGGCCGGGGTGACGCACAGCTGGGCGTTCGTGCGCTCCGCCGCCAAGGCGTACGGCCCCGACCTGCGGCTCGCCGTCCTCACCGGGGACCCCGTCACGGTCGACCGCGTGCACGGGCGGCAGCGGCTCGGGCCCGGGTGGGTGAGCCGGCTGCTGCAGAAGGCCGTCGTGCACCTGTGGACCTCCGGCGCGGTGGACGTCGGGGCCGTGGCAGCGGCGTACGGGCGACGCCGGGACGCGCTGATCGACGCCCTGAAGGAGCGCGGCGTCGAAGCGCAGGGGCGCAGCGGGATGAACGTGTGGATCCCCGTCCCGGACGAGACCGGGGGGGTCGCGCGGCTGCTGCACTCCGGCTGGGCGGTCGCGCCCGGGGCACGCTTCCGGATGAGCGCGCCGCCCGGCATCCGGATCACCGTCTCCACTCTGACCCCGGACGACATCGAGCCGCTGGCGGATGCCGTCGCGTCCGCCGTCGCCCCGGCACCCGCACGCCGCTACGTCTGAGGCGTCGACGTCAGCGGCGCGGCTTGGCCTGGGTGAGCGCCGCGCCCGCGAGGACGATCACGGCGCCGACGGGAGTCGACCAGGTCAGCGACTCGCCGAGGATCGCGACGCCCGCCGCGGTGGCTATCACCGGGATGAAGTACGTGACCATCTGGGCCGTCGTCGGGCCGACCTCGGCGACGATGCCGTACTGGATGAGCATGGCGAGGCCCATGCCGAGGGCTCCCAGGGCGACGATCGCGAGCAGCGGGACGAGGGGGAAGTGGCTCGGCAGAGTGGTGAACAGCGGGGTGACCAGAGCCAGTTGGGCCGTGGCCAGCAGCAGCTGGGCGCCGGTCATCGACAGATGCGAGTGGCCGGTGCCGGCCAGCGTGCGGCGGACGTAGATCCAGCCGATCGGGTAGCTCAGCGAGGCCAGCAGGGCCATCGCCGTGCCCGTGGTGTCCAGGCCGTGGAAGCCCTGCCAGACGCCGAGGACCGTCAGGACGCCGAGGAAGCCGATGCCGAGACCGGCGACCCTGCGCCGGGTCGGCCGGTCCTCGGAGAGGGCGATGAGGGACAGGGCCATGCCCCACAGCGGAGAGGTCGCGTTGCAGATGCCGGCGAGCGTGGACGGGATGGTCAGCTCGGAGTAGGCGAAGAGTGAGAACGGCAGCGCGTTGAGCAGGAACGCCGCGACCGCGAGGTGTCCCCAGGTCCGCGCTCCGCGCGGTAGCCGCTCCCGCTTCAGGACCATCGCCGCCGCGAGCACCGCGGTCCCGAACAGCAGCCGTCCGAAGGTGACCTGGAACGGCGCGTAGCCCTGCGTGCCGACCTTGATGAGCAGGAAGCTGAAGCCCCAGATGAGGGAGAGGACGCCGAAGCGGACCCGCCAGTCGAGGGCGGCGCGACGGCCTGCGGCAGTGGTGGGTGAGGCGGCGGTGCGCGGGTTGGCGACGGTGCTCATGGACACCACGATGAAGGAAACGATCTCGTAGCACAAGCGAGATTTATCGAGCGATATCTCGTAGCATTGCTTACATGTTGAATCTGGAGCGCCTGCGCACCCTCGACGCCCTCGCCCGGCACGGCTCGGTGAGCGCCGCGGCCGAGGGGCTGCACGTGACCACGTCGGCCGTCTCGCAGCAGATGTCCAAGCTGGAGCGCGAGGTGGGACAGCAACTGCTCGCCAAGAACGGCCGGGGCGTGCGCCTCACCGACGCGGGGCGGCTGCTCGCCGACCATGCCGCCCGCATCCTGTCCCAGGTCGAGCTCGCTCAGGCCGACCTGGAGGCGCAGCGCGGTCAGGTGGTCGGTGAGCTGCGGATCTCGGCGTTCCCGACCGCCGCGCGCGGACTCTTCCCCGGCGCGCTGGCCACGCTCCGCAGGGACCATCCCGGACTGCGGGTGCGCTCGTGCGAGCTGGAACCCGAGGCCGGGGTCGCCGGGGTGGTGCGCGGCGACCTCGATCTGGCGGTCGTGCTCGACTGGTACAACAAGCCGATGCCGCTGCCCGACGGCCTGGTGAAGGCGTCGATCCTCGACGACCCGGCCGATGTGGCGATGCCGGTCGGGCACCCCCTCGCGGACCGTGCGGAGGTCGACCTCGGCGACTTCGCCGACGACGAGTGGATCACCTGGGCCGAGGGCGAGTTCTGCCACGAGTGGCTGATATTCACCCTCCGCTCCAAGGGCGTCGAGCCGCGCATCGGGCACCGCGCCGCGGAGACCCACACCCAGCTCGGGCTGGTCGCCGCGGGTCTCGGGGTCTGTGTGGCGCCGCTCCTCGGGCGGCATCCGGTGCCCGAGGGAGTCGTCACCGTGCCGGTGCGGCAGCGCGTACGCCGTCATGTCTACGTCGTGTGGCGGGCCGACGCCGACCGCCGGCCGTCAATCAGAGCGGCGGTGGACGCCTTGCGCGGGGCCGGGGAAGCCGTCAAGTGAGCTACCCGGCGGGGAGTTTGCGGAAGTCCCATGAGGCGATCGCCTCCGGGGTCAGCCGCATCCAGGCGTGCCGGCCATCGTGCGGCATCTCCTCCAGACCGAAGTTCTTGCGCGCGAACAGGGTCTCCGGGACATCGAGTTCGGCGCGGAGTTCGCCGGTGCGGGGTATCTCGCCCACGAACTCCACCGTGCCCGACAGCTCCACGCCCCGCAGTTCCCCGTACTCCTCACCGGAGTCGATCACGACGGCGATGCGCTGATCCCGGCGCAGCTCCGTCCAGCGCTTGCTGCGCACCACGGAGTACAGCCACAGCGAGCTGCCGTCCCAGGCGAACCAGAGGGCACTCACATGCGGGGCGCCGTCCTTCGAGACGGTGGCGACGCGGCAGGTGCGCTGGGTGGTGAGGAACTCGTCCAGTTCGCCGGGAGTCATCATGATCTTCCGGCCTCTGCGCTGAGTCACGGCCATGCGGTCCCCTCTTCTTCCACTTCTTCCACGGGGAGCTTTCCCGTGGATCTCGTACGTCGACAAAGATCCTCTGACGTCACGTCAGAAAAGCATGGGCCGTCTTCCGTCCTCGCGCAATGGCCGTTACGCTCGCCCGCTCCGACCCTCGACGACAAGGGGAGCCATGCCGTCGTACGAACAACTCAGTGAACTCCTCGACCCCGTCACCACGGTGCTGCTCACTGTCGAGTGCCAGCAGGGTGTCGTGGGCCAGGACAGCGCGCTGCCAGAACTCGCCAAGGAGGCGCGGTCGTCCGGAGCGCTGGGCAACGTCGCCAGGCTGGTGGCCTCCGCCCACGAGAGCGGCGTGCAGGTCATCCACGCCATCGCCGAGCGGCGCCCGGACGGCCGGGGCGCGAACCGCAACGCCCGGCTCTTCCGCGCGGCCGAGCGGCTGCCCGTGCGCCAGCTGACCGGGACCACAGCCGTGCGGGTCGCACCGCCCATCGAGGTCGCCGAGGAGGACTTCGTCGTACGCCGCCTGCACGGTCTGTCGCCCCTCGCGGGCACCGACGTCGACGCGCTGCTGCGCAACGTCGGCTGCCGCACTCTCGTCGTGACCGGCGTGTCGGCCAACGTGGCCATACCCAACGCCGTGTTCGACGCCGTGAACCGCGGCTACACCGCCGTCGTACCGGCGGACGCCATCGCGGGGGTGCCCTCCGACTACACCCCCGCGATGATCCGCAACACGCTCGCCCTGGTCGCCACCATCACGGCGACCGACGACGTGCTGACCTGCTTCAAGCGGACGCGCCGCTGAAGTCCCCAGCGCTCACGCGAGTGTGATCGAGTCGCCATCCACGGTGATCTTGGTGGCGGCCAGAGCGGCCGTCGCGGGCCCCTTCTTCACGCTGCCGTCGGTGGCCGAGAACTGGCTGCCGTGACATGGGCAGTTGATCACGCCGTTCGAGATGCCCTTCACCGCGCAGCCCTGGTGGGTGCACTTGGAGGAGAAGGCCTTGAAGGTGCCCGCCGTCGGCTGGGTCACCACCACACCCTGATCGGCGAAGACCTTGCCGCCGCCCTCCGGGATGTCGGTGGTCTTGGCGAGCACCGTGCCGCCGGCACTCCCGGCCGCGGCGTTGTCGCCGCCGCCCGAGCTGCCCCCGCTCACCTCGGTCGAGCCGGACGACTTCTTGTCGTCCCCGCACGCGGTCAGCGCGACGGCGAGCCCCGCCGCGCCGACCGCGGCCACCACAGCCCGGCGAGCCGGTGCCGGGACGGGGTGAAGCGATTCGCTGGTCATGCTGACTTTCCCTTCAACGGAGGTGATCGTGATCCGTACAGAAGTACGGTCCGCCCGTGTGCCCCGTTCAGGGGGTTGGGCACTTCTTGACCGAATCGACAGCGGGTCGACAGCCCTTGTGCCCCGATCGACAGCGGGTCGACAGCGGGTCCCGCCCACCCCAGTAGCCTGGGGCGATGCTCAAGGAAGTCATCGCGACCCGCTACATCACGCCCCTGCGTGAGGGCGGCTCGCTGCCGGGGCTCGTCGAGGCCGACGATCTCGGGACGTACGTCATGAAGTTCACCGGCGCGGGGCAGGGCCGCAAGACGCTCGTCGCGGAGGTCGTCTGCGGTGGACTGGCCCGCCGCCTCGGCCTGCGAGTGCCCGGTCTGGTGACCATCGGCCTCGACCCGGTCATGGGACTCGGCGAACCGGACCAGGAGGTCCAGGAGCTGCTGAAGTCGAGCGGCGGGCTGAACCTCGGGATGGACTTCCTCTCCCGTGCGATCGGCTTCGATCCGCTCGCTTTCGGCATCGGTGCGCAGGAGGCCGGACGGATCGTCTGGTTCGACGCCCTGGTCAACAACGTCGACCGCTCCTGGCGCAACCCCAACCTGCTGATGTGGCACGGCGACCTGTGGCTCATCGATCACGGCGCCACGATGATCTGGCACCACCACTGGCCCGGCGCCCAGGCCTCCGCCGCCAAGCCGTACGACGTCTCCGACCACGCCCTCGCGCCCTTCCGGCCGGACATCGCCTCCGCCGCCGCCGAACTGGCGCCGCTGGTCACCGAGGAACTGCTCGCCGAGGTGACCGCCGAGATCCCCGACGAGTGGCTCGCGGGCGAACCCGGCTTCGACTCGCCGGACGCGCTTCGGCGCGCCTACGCGGAGCCGCTTCTTGCCCGCGCCGCCGTCATCCACGAGCGCGTCAAGGGCATTGACGGCATCGAGGGGGACAAGTGAGCGAGCGGGACGTCTTCGAGTACGCGCTGCTGCGCGTGGTGCCGCGGGTCGAGCGCGGCGAGTGCTTCAACGCGGGCGTACTGGTGTACTGCCGTGCCAAGTCCTTCGTCGCGGCGCGGACCCACTTGGACGAGGCCAAGTTGCGGGCGCTCGACCCGGAGGCGGACGTGGCGGGCGTACGGGCCGCGCTGCGTGCCGTCGAAGGAGTCTGTGCCGGGGGAGACGCCGCTGGTCAGGCGGCGCGCGATGATGCCGGGCGGCGCTTTCGCTGGCTGATCGCACCGCGCTCGACGGTGGTCCAGCCGGGGCCCGTGCACACGGGACTCACCGCCGATCCGCAGGCGGAGGCCGTGCGACTGCTCGACCTGCTGGTGAGGTAATGGATCACAGCGGGAGTGCGTGACGTTGACACCGAGTGCCAGGACTTCTAGTTTCACGTGTACCGAAGGTACTAAGCGGTCGCTCACCTGAGGGCGTACCGTGGACCGCAGGCTTTTCAAGGGCGAGGAGAACCAGCAATGTCCACCACTGAGCAGCGCGTCGCCGTAGTCACCGGTGCCGCGCGCGGCATCGGCGCCGCGACCGCAGTACGTCTGGCCGCGGAGGGCCGCGCCGTCGCGGTGATCGACCTCGACGAGGCCGCGTGCAAGGACACCGTGGAGAAGATCACCTCCGCCGGTGGCAAGGCCATCGCGGTCGGCTGTGACGTCTCCGACGAGGCCCAGGTCGAGGCCGCCGTCGCGCGGATCGCCGAGGAACTCGGCGCGCCGACCATCCTGGTGAACAACGCGGGCGTGCTCCGCGACAACCTGCTGTTCAAGATGAGCGCGTCCGACTGGGACACCGTCATGAACGTGCATCTGCGCGGCGCCTTCCTGATGACCCGCGCCGTGCAGAAGTACATGGTGGACGCGAAGTTCGGCCGCGTCGTCAACCTGTCCTCGTCCTCGGCGCTCGGCAACCGCGGCCAGGTCAACTACTCGGCCGCCAAGGCCGGTCTGCAGGGCCTGACCAAGACCCTCGCCTTCGAGCTCGGCAAGTTCGGCGTCACCGCGAACGCCGTCGCGCCCGGCTTCATCGTCACCGACATGACCGCCGCCACCGCCGCGCGTGTCGGCATGGGCTTCGAGGACTTCCAGGCCGCCGCCGCCACCCAGATCCCCGTGCAGCGCGTCGGTAACCCCGACGACATCGCCAACGCCATCGCCTTCTTCACCGGCGAGGCCGCCGGATTCGTCTCCGGCCAGGTGCTGTACGTGGCCGGCGGACCGCTCAACTGAGGCCGGAGGGCACGGACATGACCACACTTCCCGAACTCTCGGGCAAGGTCGCGCTCATCACGGGCGCGAGCCGCGGCATCGGATACGGCATCGCGGAGGCCCTGGTCGCCCGCGGCGACCGGGTCTGCATCACCGGCCGCAACGAGGACGCCCTCAAGGAGGCCGTCGAGGCGCTCGGCGCCGAGCGCGTCATCGGCGTCGCCGGCAAGGCCCACGACGAGGCCCACCAGGCCATCGCCGTCGAGCGCGCCATGGAGGCCTTCGGGCGCGTCGACTACCTGGTCAACAACGCCGGTACGAATCCGGTGTTCGGCCCGATCGCCGAGCTGGACCTCAACGTGGCGCGCAAGGTCTTCGAGACCAACGTCGTCTCGGCGCTCGGCTTCGCCCAGCAGACCTGGAAGGCCTGGCAGAGCGAGAACGGCGGCGCGATCGTCAACATCGCCTCCGTCGCCGGCCTCGCCCCCTCGCCGTTCATCGGCGCGTACGGCATCAGCAAGGCCGCCATGATCAACCTGACCGTCCAGCTGGCGCACGAGTTCGCGCCGAAGGTGCGGGTCAACGCGATCGCGCCCGCCGTGGTGAAGACCAAGTTCGCGGCGGCTCTGTACGAAGGCCGCGAGGCGGAGGCGGCCGCGGCCTACCCGCTCGGCCGGCTCGGCGTGCCCTCCGACATCGGGGGCGCCGCCGCGTTCCTCACCTCGCAGCAGTCGGACTGGGTCACCGGCCAGACGCTGGTCGTCGACGGCGGCATCTTCCTGAACGCCGGAGTCGAGTGACCTCTGCGCCGAGGGCAAGCGTTGTGGAGGTCTGACAAAAACTACGAGGGTGTCGACCGGCAGGGAATTCTCCGCCCGGGTCGGACGACGGGTTCACAGAGCCCTGACAACGTAGTCACATCCGCGCTGATCAAGTGCCCTGCCGGGAACACGGTTCCCCCGGCAGGGCACTGCGGTATGGTCTGCCGACCCTTGGTACGGCAGATCGAGGAGCGTGCGCGTGTTCAACCGGAACCGATGTCTGCGGAAGCTGGCGGCGATTACGTCGATAACCCTGGTCGCAGGGTGTGGCGTCCTCTCCTCGGGATCGTCCGACGACAAGGGACCGATCGTCGTGGGCACCACCAGCGCGCCCAGCACGCTGGACCCGGCCGCCTCGTGGGACGGCTCCTGGGAGCTGTTCCGCAACATCTACCAGACGCTGCTGAGCTATCCCAACGGCGCGGTCACGCCCCAGCCCGACGCGGCCAAGAGCTGCGGGTTCACCAACGGGTCCGATCGCACGTACCGCTGTGTACTGCGCCCGGACATGAAGTTCTCCGACGGGGACACGCTCGACGCCCGGGCCGTCAAGCACTCCATCGACCGGATCAAGAAGATCGACGTACCCGGCGGTCCCGCGGGCCTGCTCGGCAGCCTCGACCGGGTCCAGGTGCTCGGCGACAGCGAGATCGTCTTCCACCTCAACAAACCGGACGCCACCTTCCCGTTCGTCCTGGCCACTCCGGCCATGTCGATCGTCGACCCCGACGACTACCCCGCCAACGCCCTGCGCAAGGACGGCAAGGTCTTCGGGTCCGGGCCCTACAGCCTGCAGTCCTACGAGGAGGGCAAGAAGGCCGAACTCGTCCGCAACGACCACTACGACGGCTTCGCCCAGCGCAAGAACGACGCGGTCACCATCCGCTACTTCCAGGACTCGGCCCAGATGGTCGACGCCCTCAGGGCCAAGAAGATCGACGTCACCTACCGCGGTCTCGCCGCCTCCGACATCGTCGATCTGCATGGACGCGACTCCCAAAGGGGCATCCAGCTCATCGAGGGCGCGGGCACCGAGATCAGCTACCTGGTGTTCAACCCGAAGGATCCGTGGGCAAGGAAGCCCGCGGTCCGCAAGGCGATCGCCCAGGTCGTGGACCGGCCCGCGATCGCGCACAAGGTCTACAAGGACACCGTCGACCCGCTGTACTCCATGGTCCCTGCGGGCCTGATCGGGCACACCACGGGCTTTTTCGACGACTACGGGAACCCCAGTTCGTCCAAGGCCCGCAAGATCCTCCTGGACGCGGGCATCACCCAACGGGTTCCGCTCACCCTCTGGTACACGACCGACCGCTACGGCTCCGAGACCGCTCCGGAGTTCCGGGAGCTCAAGAGCCAGCTCGAAGGCTCCGGCCTGTTCAGCGTGACGCTGAAGAGCCGCCCCTGGAAGACGTACGAAGCCGGCTACCGCAAGGGCGAGTACCCCGTCTTCGGGCGCGGCTGGTTCCCCGACTTCCCGGACGCCGAGAACTTCATCGCGCCCTTCGTGGGCGACCAGAACGCGCTCGGTACGCCGTATCCGGCCCCACGGATCACCAACAACCTGCTGCCCGAGTCGCGCCGCGAGAGCGACCGCGGCGCCGTGGTCAAGGAGTTCGAGGAGGCCCAGCAGATCCTCGTCGACGACGCCCGGCTGCTGCCGCTGTGGCAGGGCAAGCAGTACGTGGCCGCCAGCGAGGACATCTCGGGCGGCGAGCGGGCCCTGGACCCCTCGACGATCATGACGATGTGGGAACTGCACCGCAAGACCAGCTGGTAGCGCGGGTGCCGGAGCCGATTGTCAGTGGGCGACGGTAGGTTCTGTGGTCTGGAAGTGACCGCACATCGGAGGAAGTTGACGTGACCGATATCGCCATGCTGCCCGAGTCCTGGCGCGGCGTCCTGGGCGAGGAGCTGCAGCAGCCCTACTTCAAGGAACTCACCGAGTTCGTCGAGGAGGAGCGCGCGAAGGGTCCCGTCTATCCTCCGCGGGAGGAGGTCTTCGCCGCGCTCGACGCGACGCCGTACGAGCGGGTGAAGGTGCTCGTCCTCGGCCAGGACCCGTACCACGGCGAGGGCCAGGGGCACGGCCTGTGCTTCTCCGTCCGCCCGGGCGTGAAGACCCCGCCCTCGCTGCGGAACATCTACAAGGAGATGAAGGAGGAGCTGGGCACCCCGGTCCCGGACAACGGCTATCTGATGCCATGGGCCGAGCAGGGCGTGCTGCTGCTCAACGCGGTGCTGACCGTGCGCTCCGGGGAAGCCAACTCGCACAAGGGCAAGGGCTGGGAGAAGTTCACGGACGCGGTCATCCGTACCGTGGCCCACCGGCCCGACCCGGCGGTCTTCGTGCTGTGGGGCAACTACGCGCAGAAGAAGCTCCCGCTGATCGACGAGGAGCGGCATGTGGTGGTGAAGGGGGCGCACCCCTCGCCGCTGTCCGCGAAGAAGTTCTTCGGCTCGCGCCCGTTCACGCAGATCAACGAGGCGGTGGCCCGGCAGGGCCACGAGCCGATCGACTGGCGCATCCCGGACCTCGGCTGACCCCTGACCCGCCGGGCCGGACCGTCACCGGGCCGGCCCAGCGGTGTACGGGGGCGCCTCGGCGTGATTGTCAGTGGGTGCCATTAGCGTCGTCAAAGACAGTGACGAGTCTGGAGGACGCGGTGGCGGAGCAACAGGAGCAGGCGGCGCCGGACGCCATGATGACCCGGATCGGGCAGGTCGTCATGCTGCACCACGGCGGCGACCGCGAGGAGGCCCGCGGCCGCTTCCTGAACCTGTGGGCGGAGATCGGCGAGGACGGCGACCCCCTGCACCGCTGCACGCTGGCGCACTACATGGCCGACACCCAGGACGATCCCTCGGACGAGCTTGCCTGGGACCTGCGCGCGCTGTCGGCGGCCGATGAGCTCAGCGACGGGCGCCTCGCCGAGCACCACCAGTCGCTCGCGGTGCGCGCCTTCTATCCGTCACTGCATCTGAACCTGGCCGCCGACTATGTGAAGCTCGGCCGCTCCGAGGCCGCGCGCGGTCATCTGCGCCGGGCGCGCGGAGCGGTCGGTGCCCTCGCCGACGACCGCTATGGCGATGGCGTCCGAGCGGCGATCGGCCGCCTGGAGCTGCGCCTCGACGGCGACGGGACCTCGGCGGAGACCAGCGGACCCGATCGCTTCGGCGGACCCGGAGGGGAGACGCTGGGACCGCCGAGACGGCCCTGAGGCCTGTCGCCGGGGGGCCGTCAATGCCTGTGCAGCGCGCGCCCTTGGGGATTGTTGCCCGTGGCGCCGTCAGTGTTCGTGCAGCGCCCCTGGGGATTGTTGCCCGTGGCGCCGTCGTCCGCGCAGCGCCCCCGGGGACTGCTGCCCGTGGCGCCGTCAGTGTCCGTGCGGCGCCCCTGGGGATCGTTGCCCCGTGGCGCCGTCGTCCGTGCAGCGCCCTTGGGGACCGTTGCCGAGGCGCCGTCAATGCCCGTACGTCCCCGCGCAGATGACCGCCTCCGGGCTGTCCGCCTTCCAGCCTCCGTACTTCCTGCCCAGGGCGCACACGTCCGCGTTCCGCGGCACGTCGAGAGAGCGGGGCGGCACGGCGACGCGGGGCTCGGGGCGCCGCGGTTCGGGGCGCGGGGCGGTGCGGGCACGGTGCGAAGGGGCCGCCGGCGCCGCTGGGGGCGGTGGGGGAGCCGCGCGGTGCGGTGTCGCCGCGCTCTGTGAGGGCGTCCGCGAGGGCCCGACGCGCTCCAAGGCCTCCCGCGCCGGTGCCTGCACGATCTGCGACTCGGCCTTGCCGTCCGGATGCGGCGCGGCGGGCCCGGCAGGCGCGGGCGGCGGGCCGGAGGCGGGCGGCCGCTGGACGGTCACACAACCGGAGAGGGCGGTGACCGCCACGGTGACCAGGAGCGTTGCGGTCGTCGTCGTTCGATGCATCCGAGCAACTCTGCTGTGTTCGGCCCGCCTTGGGGAGCGGAGAGGCGCAGGATGCCCCACACGGGTGATCCTTCCGCTCCTGGGGTGGGCGCCGGTGTCGGCAAGCTGACCCGGCGCCGGGTGATCCGAGCCGAGGTCCCTCACTCGCCGGTCGCGCCGTCGATCCGCTCCCGGATCAGATCGGCGTGGCCCAGGTGGCGCGCGTACTCCTTGATCATGTGGGTGTAGATCCAGCGCAGGCTGATGGGTTCGCTGGTGAACCGGCTCTCGCCCGCGCAGACGTCGTCCAGGGCGAAGCGCGCCGTATTGCGCCGGGCGATCGCGATCTCCGCCTGCCAGGTGGCGTATGCCTCGTCCCAGGTGTCCGCTTCGGTGACACGGAAGTCTCCGTCCGGGTTCTCGTCGTCGGCGTAGATCGGCCCCGCGTCGTCGGCCGCCAGGACCTGGCGGAACCAGCCGCGCTCCACTTCCGCCAAGTGCCGGACGAGCCCGAGCAGCGACAGGATGGACGGCTCGACCGACGCGGTCCTGAGCTGGGTGTCGTCGAGGCCCTCGCACTTCATCTCCAGGGTCTGGCGGAGATGTTCGAGCCAGCCCTCCAGCATGGATCGCTCGTCGGCGTCGGTGGTGGGTTCGGTGCGCTCCCTCGTCATGGCGTCAGCATGCCCCTCAACAGCTCCCGGAAGCTGTCCCGCGGTGCCTTCCCCTCGTGGTCCCGCGGCGGGCCGCGCTCATCGACCGGCAGGTGTCCCGCGGCGGGCCGCGCTCATCGACCGGCAGGTGTCCCGCGGCGGGCCGCGCTCATCGACCCGCCGGCCGCCCGAAGGCACCGTATGTACGGCGGGCCGAGGTGAGCCTGCGCTGGACCCGCGCTCTTGCCGCGCGGCCTCGGCGGCCTCGATGCCGTCGACGGCGTCGACGGCATCGACGACCGGCGGCCGCCGCGAGCGCCGTATGCTTCCGGCGAGGTCGGAAACCGGAACGCATCCCTTGAGGAGACCCCTGTGAAGGTCGGCTGCATCGGACTCGGCGACATCGCGCAGAAGGCGTATCTGCCGGTGCTCGGCGCGCGGCCGGGGATCGAGCTGCATCTGCAGACGCGGACGCCCGCGACGCTCGAACGGGTGGCCGACGGTCTTCACCTTCCGCAAGGGCAGCGCCACGCCGACCTGTCGGATCTGCTCGCGCAGGATCTCGACGCGGCGTTCGTGCACGCGGCCACCATCGCGCACCCCGAGATCGTCACGCGCCTGCTGGAGGCGGGCGTACCGACGTACGTGGACAAGCCGCTCGCCTACGAGCTCGCCGAATCGGAGCGTCTTGTCCGGCTGGCCGAGGAGCGGAACGTCACTCTCGCCGTCGGCTTCAACCGCCGTTACGCGCCCGGATACGCGCAGTGCGCCGACCACCCGCGCGAGCTGATCCTGATGCAGAAGAACCGCATAGGGCTGCCCGAGGCACCGCGCACCATGGTCCTCGACGACTTCATCCACGTCGTCGACACCCTGCGGTTCCTGGCGCCGGGACCGGTCGACGACGTCACCGTGCGGGCCCGCGTCGAGGACGGGCTGGTGCACCATGTGGTCCTGCAACTCGCCGGGGACGGCTTCACGGCACTCGGCGTGATGAACCGGCTCAGCGGCTCGAACGAGGAGATCCTCGAGGTCTCGGGCCAGGACACCAAGCGTCAAGTCGTCAACCTCGCCGAGGTGATCGACCACAAGGGGCAGCCGACCGTACGACGGCGCGGGGACTGGGTGCCGGTGGCCCGGCAACGCGGCATCGAGCAGGCGGCGAGCGCCTTCCTCGACGCCGTGCGCGCGGGCAAGGTGCTCAGCGCCCGGGACGCGCTGGCGACTCATGAGCTGTGCGAGCGCGTGGTACGTGCGGTTCAGGAGCGGTACGCCGCAGCCTGAACACGCGGGCGCCCTCCGTCGCGCACAGCGCGGCCAGCACCAACAGGGCGGCGTGCACCGGCCAGTCGCCCAACCGGACGTACGGCGTCACTCCCCGGGCCAGCGGCACCTCGTACACCATCGTCCCGCTCGCGCCCGTGCCGAGCCAGGAGCCGATGCGTTCGCCGCTCGGGCCATAGACGGCGGAGACGCCGGTCAGCGTCGCGTGCACCATGGGGCGGCCGGTCTCGGCGGCCCGCAGCGCGGCGAGCGACGCGTGCTGCTCGGGGGCCCAACTCCCCTGGAAACTAGAGGTCGAGGACTGCGCGAGGAGCACCTCGGCCCCGTCCTGTGCGAGATGGCGGGTCATGTCGGGGAACGCCGTCTCGAAGCAGACCATGGGGCCGACGCGCAGCCCGTGCCCGACGTTCAGCACCACCTGTTCGGTGCCGCGCCTGCGGTCCTCGCCCGCGGCCTTGCCCACCGAGGTGGCCCAGCCCAGGAGGGAACGCGCGGGTATGTACTCCCCGAAGGGCACGAGCCGCATCTTGTCGTACCGGTCGCCGGTCGGACCCTGCGGTCCCACCAGGACCGAACTCTTGTAGATGCCGGGCCGGTCGGAGCGCCGTGCGTCGACGTTCACCATGATGTCGGCGCCGGTCAGGCGGGACAGCGCGGCGATCCGGTTTGCCAGGTCGGGGCGGTCGGTCAGGTCGAAGCCGACGCTGCTCTCGCCCCAGACGATCAGGTCGAGGTCCTGCCCGGCGAGCGTGCGGGTGAGCGCCTCCTCGCGCGCGAACCGCTTGTCACCGCTGCCGACGCCGCCCACCACACCGGGCTGTACGACGGCGATCCGGACCCGGCCGTCGACGTCCGGGCGCGGCGACCACACCCAGGCCGCCGAGGTGGCGGCCGCCGTCGCGACGAGCCCGGCCACGGCGGGCATACGGGACTCACGCACCGAGACCAGCACGGCGGCCGCGACATTGACCGCGACCACCAGGAAGCTGAGCAGCCACACCCCGCCGACCGAGGCCAGCCGCAGCGCGGGCTCCACCTGCCACTGACTCGACCCGAGCAGGCCCCACGGCCCGCCCAACCCCTGCCAGGACCGGGCGAGTTCGACCATCAGCCACCCCGACGGCAGGACGACGAGCGCGACACCGACCTGTCCGGGGGAGGACACACCGCCGAGGAACCGCCGGACGAGCCAGCCCCAAGGAGCCCACAACGCACCCAGCAGCGCCGCTATGAGCACCGTGAACACATGCAGGCTCGGCAGCAGCCAGTGGTGCACGGCCAGCATGAATCCCAGTCCGCCGAACCAGCCGTCGTACGCGGCCCGCTTGCCCGTCGGGGCCGAGCGGGCCAGCAGGATCCAGGGCACGAGGGCGATGTACGCGAACCACCACCAGGACGGGGCGGGGAACGCGAACACGGGCAGCGCGCCCGCCGAAACGGCGACAACGGCGCGCCGCCACGGGGAGGCGAGCAGGCGGTCGAGCCTCTTCATGCAGCGTCTCCCTCCCCGGTGGTGCCTCCAGTGTGCGCGCCGGGGAAGATCTCCGACAGGGGGCGTCCCCGGGGCTTGTTCCGGCGGCGGGCGAGGGCGCCGGAGGAGCGGCTCAGGTGG
Organism: Streptomyces sp. NPDC048415; assembly: GCF_040651675.1. NCBI lineage: Bacteria > Bacillati > Actinomycetota > Actinomycetes > Kitasatosporales > Streptomycetaceae > Streptomyces > Streptomyces sp. NPDC048415. Next base: position 20,626 of record NZ_JBEZKJ010000008.1, read on the forward strand.
CCGCGGGCTCGTGACGTGACTGCGGGGCGCGGCGCCACTTCTCCTGGACGACCACCTGGCGCAGTCGCCAGCCGTCGTCCGTGCGCAGCAACCCGAAGGCGTAACGCCCGCCGCACACGAAGTCGGGCGCGGTGGACCCGCCGTCGTGGCCCGCGAACTTCATCGGATTGATGTAGTCCGCCTGGACCCGCGCCGTGTCGCCCGTGTCCTGCTCGAGGATCTCGAACCGCACGCGCCGGTTGACGATCAGATGCTGACGCATCGGGAACAGCCGCATGCTCTGCGCGAGCCACCCGGCGACCTGGCCCGCATCCCCCTCGATGCCGCCGGCCGAGCGGTAGTCCGCGCGTCCGTCCGCTGTGAACAGCCCCCGGTACGCCTCCCAGTCACCGTCGTCCACGGCCACCGCGTACTCGGTGACGAGTCCGTCCAAAGCGAACCGGTCCATCACGGTCGCGAGCTCTACACGCTGCGTCATCGGCTCAGTGTTCGCCACGGGACGTGCCACGCCAAGGGGCTGTACGGGGATATTCGGTGGCCACGGCGGTTACGTACGACGGATCCCGTTGGGGCGGATGTCGTCGCAGGCGATCGGCAGATGGCGCGGGCCGCGAAGGACCGCGTTGTTCCGGTAGGGGGGCGGGTCCTCCAGCAGCCGCGGGTTCTCCAGCCGGCTGGCCAGCTGGCTCAACGCGAGTTGCGCCTCCAGCCGGGCGAGTGGGGCGCCGAAGCAGCCGTGGATACCGCTGCCGAAGCCCAAGTGCTGGATGTCCTCGCGGTCCGGGTCGAACCGCTCCGGATGCGGGAAGCGGTCGGGGTCGCGGTTTCCCGCTGCCAGCACCAGCCACAGCGACGCGCCCTTGGGGATGGTGACGCCGCGGACCTCGATGTCGGCGAGTGTGCTGCGCTGCGGCACCAGCTGCACCGGCGGCTCGAAACGAAGCAACTCCTCGACGATGGGGACGGACAGCTTCGGGTCCTCGCGCAGCCGCTTGAGGACGTCGGGATTCCGCAGCAGGGTCAGCATGCCGTTGGTGATGAGGTTGACCGTCGTCTCATGACCGGCGATCAACAGGAGCGCCGCGGTGCTCAGGACTTCCATCGTCGTCATGGCACCGTCCGGCCCCTGCGCGGTGGCCAGCTCCGACAGCATGTCGTCGCCGGGATTCTTGCGGCGTTCTTCGATGAGCCCGGCCAGATACATGCCCAGCTCCGTGCGGGCGTTGTGCGAGACCTTGCTGCGCTCGTTGGGATCGGCGCCCGGGTCGGGGTCCAGGCTGGCGGCGATGATGTCCGCCCAGGTGTGGAAGCGGGCCTCGTCCTCGCGCGGCACTCCCAGCAGCCGGCAGATCACGGTCACGGGGAAGGGGTAGGAGAACTGGTCGACCAGATCGATCCGTTCGGTGGCGTCGATCCCGTCGATGAGCCCGGAGACGATGTCTTCCAGCTCGCCGTGCATCTCGTAGACACGCCGTGGGGAGTGCGGCGGCCCGAAGGGCCGGTTCGTCATACGCCGCAGCCGGTCGTGCTCCGGAGGGTCGAGCCGCAGGAAGCTTGGCGGCAGGGCCGTCTCCTCCTCCGTGTCGGCCAGCGGGTCGCCCGCCGTCACCTTCAGATTGCGGGCGTCGGAACTGATGCGCGGATCGTGGAGGAGGCTTTGGATGTCGTAGTACTTGCTGAGGACGTACGGCCCGTCCGCGTCGTGGTAGACCGGCGTTTTGCGGAGCTCCTCGTACAGCGGATACGGATTGGCACGGTGGGCGTAATCGATGATCTGCCGCAGGATGGCTTGCGTCATGGTCCGTCCTCGTGAGCGTCGGATCAGTGCCCGGCGGGGGTGAACGTCATTCGCCGGTCGGTCGGCGAGTATCCGCTGAGGGTGACGGTCGGGCCGTGGGTGGGCACTGACGGGTCGGGGAAGTCCGAAGGCATCGGGTGCTGCCCCTCAGGGCGGCGGTCCACCGTGGGGAAGGGCGGGGGGAACGGCGCCGCGGTCTCGATGAGCTGCTGGTAGAACTGCAGCCACTTCGACTGGTCGAAGGTGACGGCGCCGATGATGCGGCCCTGATACCCGTATACGCCGGTGAATCTGTGCTCGCTGCGGGCGCCCTGTGCGATGAGGATCTCCGTCCCCATCGGCGGCACCCCGACGGACTTGATGTTCACACCGAACTGGGAGGACCAGAAGGCGGGCACCCAGATGTGGGGGCGGCGGTCGACGCTTTCGCTCACCATGTTGTGCGCCGCGGTCTCGGCCTGGGCGACGGCGTTGCCCCAGTGCTCCAGGGACAGGAACTGGTATCCGAACAGCGGATGCGGGGATCGTGCGACGTCGCCGGCCACAAAGATGTCGTCGGTCACGATGCCCCGGATGTCGAAGGCCCGGCAGCCGGCGTCACAGGCGATGCCGCGAGGGCCCGCGCCGAGTCCGGATCCGGCGAGCCATTCGGTGTTGCGCATGGCACCGAGGGACACGACCACCACGTCGGCCTCGACGGTGTTCCCGTCGGAGAGATGAGCGGCGCGGACGCGGTTCGCCGAGTCTCCCTCCAGGCTGGTCACCATGACGCCGCAGCGCAGGTCGACGCCGTGCTCGCGGTGCAGCTCGGCCGCGACCTCGCCGACGACTCCGCCGAGCGCTCCGACCAGGGGTGCGGCGCCCCGTTCGGCCACGGTGACCGCGATCCCGCGTTCCCGGCAGGCGGAGGCGATCTCGGAGCCGGTGAATCCGGCGCCGATCACGAGCACGCGGCGGGGGCCCTGCGCGAGCGAGCGCTCCAGCGCTCTGGCATCGTCGCGGGTGCGCAGGACGAACACCCCGTCGAGCTCCGCCTCGGTCTCCCGAGGCCACGGTCTGGCCCGTACACCGGTGGCAATGAGCAGCCGGTCGTACTCCACCTCGTCGCCGTCGGCCAGCCGTACCCGTCTGGTTCCCATGTCGAGGCCGGTGGCAGGGGCCCCGAGGCGCCACTGTGCGTCGATCGTCCGCCGCCGGGGGAGGAAGGTGTGGTCCGCCGTCGCTCTGCCCAGCAGGACCTGCTTGGACAGCGGGGGGCGGTCGTACGGCTCGTAGGGCTCGTCCCCGATCATCGTGAGCGAGCCGGTGAACCCCTCCTCGCGCAAGGTCTCCGCGGCCCGCAGTCCCGCGAGTGAGGCGCCGACGACGACGATGCGTCCTTCGCGCTTGAGCCGGTCCAGGGATCCGTCACCGCTCACCGGTCGCCTCCCGGTCGGGTCCGGAGGTCTCGTCCGAGTCGTCCGCGTCTACGAGGATGGCCTGGACGGGGCACGCGGCGACGGCTCGTGCCACTTCGTCGCGCCGTTCCTCCTCGGCCTGCGGGTCGTAGAGCAGGGATTCCTCTCCGTGCATGGCGAAAACGTCGGGAGCGAGGAACGCGCACTGCGCATACCCCTGGCAGCGGTTGAGATCGACGACAAGCCTCACCGAGGATCAGCCTTTCCGTGGCCCCTTCTCGCCCCCTCCTCCTCAGCATGCGGGAGAGGGCACGGAGCCGCTCGCCGGGGCGGTCCGATGGGCCGACGAACTCACACCGTGACCCCGGAAGGGCGCGGCTCGCGGGGACCGACGCGGAGTATGTGCACGCTGACGACCAGTGCCCAGGCCGGGAAGACCAGCTCGGACCAGGGCACACTGGATGCCACGACGAGCAGGACAAGGCCCCCGAAGTACCCCAAGACGGCGAGCGCACGTGGGAAGACGCCGAGGCGATGCCCGATGGTCGAGGTCGTGAACATGAACACGGCCGCCACACGGAGGGCGTACGTCGTCATCATCGTGTACGCGAAGTGGCGGCCGAAACCCGAGGGCTGAGCCTCGTTCAGAACGGTGCCCGCAGCGGCGCCGGCACCGAACATGACAGCGACGAATACCAGTCCACTGCCCAGGAACACGGTGGCGACGAACTTGTCCTCGGCGTCGCCGACCTGTGCGCGCAGGGCGCCCATGAACCACAGGAAGAAGATTCCCGCGAACGGGAGGATCTCCAGGGCCACCCGCACCGCCCACCGCTGGTCCGGGTCGACCTTCGCGTCCGCGGGGTTCCCGGCGGGGACGGCGATCCGCACGAGCACGATCGCCGCCGCCAGCAGTACCGCGAACACCGCTCCCGCCATACCGGCGGCTCGCGGGGTGCGCAGCAGCTCTTCCTTCGGCTCCATCGACGCTCGCTCTCTTTCCCGAATCCCCTATCGGTCCAGCAAGCAGGCCCTGGCGCGCCCACGCCACCGGGGACGCCCGCGGGAGTGACAGCCCGGTCACGTCGAAGTCACGGCACCCGGCCCGCAGGTCGGCTACCTGGCCCACTCTGCATCCGTCATGTGGCCGCTGCGGCACTCGTATCGGTCGCAGGGAGGAGGGGCTCGCCGACGAGGACATGTCGGCGCATCTGCGATCGTAGGATGATCCAATTCGTGCGAGGAGGCATAAGTGACACGTCCGGTCACGATCGTCACGGGTGGCAGCCGAGGGATCGGAGCCGCGACCTGCGCGCGCCTCGCGGCGGACGGGCATGACGTGGTCGTGGGGTACGTCAGCGACGCGGAGGCCGCCGAGTCGACCGCGACCGTCGTCCGCGCGGCGGGGGCGCGCTGCGTCACGGTGCGGGTGGACACCTCCGACGAGGACGACGTCGAGCGGCTCTTCGACACGGCGGCGGACCGGCTCGGTCCGGTGACGGGGCTGGTGAACAACGCCGGGGTGACCGGCTCGCTGGGCCGGCTCGCGGATGCCGACCCCGCCGATCTGCGCAGGGTGGTGGAGGTCAACCTGCTGGGCACGCTGCTGTGTTCGCGCCGCGCCGCCCAGTCGATGGCGGCCCGGGGGAGCGGTGTCATCGTCAATGTGTCCTCGGCCGCCGCCACACTCGGCAGCCCCGGCGAGTTCGTGCACTACGCGGCCACCAAGGCGGCCGTCGACGCGCTGACGATGGGTCTCGCCAAGGAGCTGGGCCCGGACGGCATCCGCGTCAACGCGGTCGCGCCCGGCATGATCGCCACCGAGATGCACGCGACCATGGGCGACCCGGGCCGCGCCGAGCGCGCCGCCTCGTCGATTCCACTCCGCCGGGTCGGCGAGCCCGAGGAAATCGCCGCCGCCGTCGCGTGGTTGATGTCGCCCGACGCGTCGTACACGACGGGGGCGGTGCTACGGGTGTCCGGGGGGCGCTGAGGGCGCCTTGGGGCGGGGGCGGTGACGGCGTCTCTGGGTGGGGGCGGTGAGGGCGTCTCCGGGCGGAGACGGTGAGGGCCTCTTCGGGCGGGGCGCGCCGGCTTCAGCTGGCGGGTTGCCGGGTTGCCGGGGTGCGGTGCCTGGTTGGCACTTCACGGCCGATGCCGCTTTAGGCCTGCGGCTCGCGCGGGGCTGGCGGTCTTGGTGCCGATTGCCGGTTGCCCACTTCGACCTATATCGCCGTCCGGTTTGCGGTCATGGTGTCGGCTTGGCTTGCGGGTCCCGTGCGGCTTGTGGTGGTGTCGGCTTCGGGCTGTGGTGCCGGTGCGGTTTGCGGTCGAGGTGCCGGTTTCGGCTTGTGGGTCCCCCGCGGTCCGGGGTCCCTGTGCCGGTCCGCGGTCCTCGTGCCGGCCCGCGGTCCTCGCGCCGGCCCGCGGTCCTCGTGCCGGCCCGCGGTTGTCCCCGAGCCGCCCGGCGGTCGTCACGCCGCTTCGACGACCTCTCCCCGTATCGCTTCCGCCCACTTCACGACCAGCAGTGCGTACTCGGCCCGCTCCTGGGCGGACAAGGAACCGCCCGCGCGCGTCCACAGGGCGCGGATCTGCTCGTTTAACGCGGCGGCAGACCGCACGGAACCAGAGTGAGTGAAATCGGGGGACATGCGCACCAGCCTAGGGGCAGGGACTGACACTGCGCTACCGGTCGGCTACTCACACCCTATGTGCTTCGTCACGGCGGACGGAGGCCGTCCCGTGTCGCCTCTCCTTCGCCGGCCCAGGCGTGGGACCAGTCAAGCAAGGGCACCATCGCGGTCACCAAGTCCGCGCCGAGCGGGGTGAGATGCCAGGCCGACTGGTCCGTCGACGTGGCGATACCCGCCTCGCGGAGTTCCCTGAGGCGCGTGGACAGGACGCTGGAGGACATGTCGTCGCAGCGGCGCTGGAGGTCACGGAAGCCGATCGGGGCACCACCGCGGTGGAGTTCCCAGATGACGCGGAGAATCCAGCGCCGGCCGAGGAGATCCAGGGCGGCCATGACAGGACGGCCGGTGGTCGAGCCGCGCACCGGGCGACCCGGAGCCGGGGCCCCCGGCGTCCGGATGCCGGCGGCGGTGTGGTCCGGCGTGTGGCCCGGCTCGGGTGTGTTGCCCAAGTGAGTACCTCTCGGAGGAGTGTTCACCTCCCACTCTTGCGCTTCGATTTCAGAAGCGCAAGAGTGCCGGACATGAAGCAGCGCATCGACGGCGTCACGCCGCCCTACGAGCCCGAGACCGACCGTGCGTTGAACCGGTGGATGCCGCCCGGCATCACCCGTGAGCCCCTGATGCTGTTCAAGGTCCTGGAACGTCACCCCGAACTGGCCTCACGCATGAGGGCGTTGGGTGCGGGCCTCCTCGTCCACGGCCGACTGGCCGACGCCGACCGCGAGTTGGTGATCGCCCGCGTCACCGCCCGCTCCGGATGCGCGTACGAGTGGGGCGTCCACATGGCGACGTACGCGGAGACGGCCGGTCTCACCCCGCAACTGGTCGCCCTCACCGCGACCGGCGCGCCCGATGACCCGGCCTGGTCGGCCCGCCAGACGGCCCTCCTCCGCGCCGTCGACGAGCTCCACGTCACCGCAGGCGTCAGCGACCCGGTATGGAACGGACTGCGCGAACATCTCGACGAGCCCGAGGCCTTGGAGCTGCTGGTCCTCGCGGGCTGGTACCGGACGATCGCGTACGTGGCCAACGGCGTCCGGATCGAGGCGGAGCCGTGGGCGCTCGCACTGCCCGAGACGCCCAGAAGCTCCGAAGGGTGAGCCGTTACCCGCCTCCCCATCGTTTCGTCAGCCCGCCGACTCCGCCGCGTGCGGGCTCAGTCCGCCCGTCGCCACCAGCGCGATGATGGCGATGCCTAGCGCGATCCGGTACCAGACGAACGGCATGAAACTCTTGTGCGAAATAAACTTCATGAACCACGCGATCACGGCATAACCGACGGCGAACGCGATGACCGTCGCGAAGATCGTCGGCCCCCAGGACACCTGCCCGCCCTCGGCGGCGTCCTTCAGCTCGAAGGTGCCGGAGGCCAGGACGGCCGGCATGGCGAGGAGGAAGGAGTAACGGGCCGCCGCCTCACGGGTGTAGCCCATGAACAGGCCACCGCTGATGGTGGCGCCGGACCGGGAGACGCCTGGGACCAGTGCCATCGCCTGGCAGACGCCGTACAGCAGCCCGTCCTTGGTGTTCAGGTCCTCAAGTCCTTTGCGCTGCTTGGCCGCCCGGTGCCTGCCGCCCGTCTCGTCGCGCGCCGCGAGCCGGTCGGCGACGCCGATGACCACACCCATCACGATCAGCATCGTCGCCGTGATCCGCAGATCGCGGAACGGCCCCTCGATCTGGTCCTTGAGCGTCACCCCTAGCACGCCGATGGGTATCGAGCCGACGATGACGAGCCAGCCCATCTGCGCGTCGTGGTCCCTCCGCATCGCCTTCTTCGTGAGCGAGCGGAACCACGCCGAGAGGATTCGACCCACGTCCTTGCGGAAGTAGATCAGAACCGCCGCCTCCGTACCGAGCTGCGTGATCGCGGTGAAGGCCGCGCCCGGGTCCTCCCAGCCCGCGAACGCCGCGGTCAGCCGTAGATGCGCGCTGGAGGAGACGGGGAGGAACTCGGTCAGCCCCTGGACGAGTCCGAGGACGAGGGATTCAAACCAAGACATGAAGTTACGTGGTCCAAGTGCTGATCGTGGGAGGGGTGCCGGACGCGCCGTGCCGCTGGGCGCGGTGATCACGGGTATTGGGGGCAGCGTAGCGTCCGGGTGTGACAGCCCGGCCGCAGGGGTTTGGCGGCCCTACGGGGCGACGGAGCCTGGGAGTTCGCGGCTTTACGAGAGTGGCGGCGCCCGGGGATGCGCGGCGCCGCCAGCGACGGTGTGACCGGGGTGCCGTCCAGGGTGTCGCTGATGTGCCGGGCCGCGTGCTGTCCATGGTGTGGCTGATGTGCCGGGCCGCGTGCTGTCCATGGTGTGGCTGATGTGCCGGGCCGCTTGCCGTCCATGGTGTGGCCGAAGTGCCGGACCACGTGGGCTCCATGGTGTGGCCGAAGCGCCGGACCACGGCGGGGTCCATGGTGTGACGGAGGTGTTGACCGGCCGCCGGGCCGCCGCATACGTTGCGGCAGGAGAGAAAGCGCTTGCTCCCACCGGGTCCGCTCGGTGCCGTCATGCGTTGGCCACCGTCCGGCATCCCGTCCGATGGAGTGCTGATCACGTCCATGCCCACACCCCGCACCGCTACCGACCCCGAGACCTCACCGAGTCGCCCCGAGCCTGCCCCGGTCGACGGCCGCCGTATCAAGGCCGCCATCGTCGGCGCCGGCGCCATCGCGCGCGGGAGCCACTACCCGGCGCTCGCCCGGCTTGCCGACGAGGGCGAGACGGAGATCGTCGCCGCGGTCGACATCGCCGAGGGCGCGGTCCGGGGGTTCTGCGCCGAGGCGGGCATCCCGCACGCGTACACCGATCTGGACTCGATGCTCGACGAGCAGCGGCCCGACCTGGTCGCCATCTGCACCCCGCCGACCCTGCACCGCGAGCAGACGGTCGCCGCGCTGCGCGCCGGAGCGTGGGTGTGGTGCGAGAAGCCACCTGTGCCGACGCTCGCCGACTTCGACGCGGTCGAGGCGGCGGAGGGTACGGACGGGGGCCCGTACGCCGCGATCGTCTTCCAGCACCGCTTCGGTTCGGGCGCCCGGCATGTGCGGCGCCTGATCGCCGAGGAGGCCATGGGGCGCCCACTCGTGGCGCACTGCCAGACCACCTGGTACCGCAACGCCGCCTACTACGCCGTGCCCTGGCGCGGACGCTGGGCGAGCGAGGGCGGCGGGCCCGCGATGGGGCACGGCATCCACCAGATGGATCTGCTGCTCGACCTGATGGGGCCGTGGAGCGAGGTGCGGGCGATGGCCGGGCGCCTGGTGCACGACGTGGAGACGGAGGACGTCTCGACCGCCCTCGTCCGTTTCTCGAACGGCGCGATGGCCACGATCGTCAACAGCGTCCTGAGCCCCGACGAGGTGAGCCGCATCCGCATCGACTGCGAACGCGCCACCGTCGAACTCACGCATCTGTACGGCCACAGCAACGACCACTGGCGGATCACCCCGGTGCCGGACGTGCCGGACGCGGAGGTCGCCGCCTGGCGGGACTTCGGCGCCGATGTGCCCAGTTCGCACCTCGCGCAGCTGCGGGACCTGGTCGCGAGCATGCGCGCGGGCGAGCGTCCGCGCAGCAGCGGTGCCGACGGGCGGACCAGCCTGGAGCTGATCAGCGCGCTCTACAAGTCGGCGTTCACGGACACGACCGTTCGCTCGGGTGAGATCGGCCCGGGGGACCCGTACTACACGGCTCTGCACGGCGGTGCGCCGGGCTGGGCGCCCGAAGCCCCCGAGGTGCCCGAGTCCGCCGCGGGTCAGGAGGTGCCGGCATGAGTACGTCCTCGGAGCGCGGCCTGCGCGTCGTCCACACGCACGGCGAGCGCATCACCGTCAGTGAAGTCGCCACCGGCGTCGAGTTGTTGAGCTACGTCTACCGCCCCGAGGCCGCTTGGGAGTCCCCGAAGCCGTATCTGCATCCGCTCAGGACGCTGGCGAACAACGTCGTCACGGACTACCGGCCCAACGACCATCGCTGGCACAAGGGCCTCCAGATGACGGCCTCGCATCTCTCCGGCCAGAACCTGTGGGGCGGCAACACATACGTTCCTGGAAAGGGATATCTCGAACTCCCAGAGCGAGTCGGGTCGATGGCACACGTCACCTTCGACGAGGTGGCTTCGGACGGTGGCCGAGCGGTCATCGCCGAGCGCCTCACCTGGCATCCGTACGACGGTGAACTGTGGGCCGAGGAGGAGCGCCGCGTCGAGGTGCACGATGTCGACCCCGAGGCGGGCTCCTGGGCGCTGACCTGGACCACCGCCGTCACCAACCGGCGCGACGAGCCGCTGCGCTTCGGCAGTCCGACCACCGCCGGGCGCGAGATGGCGGGCTATACGGGACTGTTCTGGCGCGGGCCGCGGGCCTTCCGGGACGGGCGGGTCATCGGGCCCGATTCCGAGGGACCGGCCCTGATGGGGCGGCAGGCACCCTGGCTCGCGTACTCGGCGGAGCACGACGGCACCGACGGACACGCCACGCTCGTCTTCGCGCACGCCCCCGAGAACGACCACTCCGGATCCCGGGGTGCCCACCCGGCCCACTGGTTCGTGCGCAACGAACCGTTCGCCGCCGTCGCCCCGTCACTCGCCTTCTTCGACGAACTGGAGCTCGCCCCCGGCCACACGCTCACCCGCCGCTACCGGGTGGTCGTCGCCGAGGGGGCCTGGGAGCGCGAGGAGATCGTCAAGTACCTGGAGGAGCACCCCTGGTGACTGATGTGACCCCCCGCTCCGCCTTCGCCGGCCTCCCGGGTGCCGTGGCCGTCTCGCACCTCTCCGTGTACGACTGGCCCGCGGCCGACGGCGTGTGCGGCGGAACTCCCCATCTCCACCTGACCTGTTCGGAGGCGTACGTCGTCACCGGCGGACGCGGATCGGTGCAGACGCTGACGACGTCCGCGTACGAGGTCACTCCGCTCGCGCCCGGCACGGTCGCGTGGTTCACGCCCGGCACGATCCACCGGCTCGTCAACGAGGACGACCTGCGTATCACCGTCCTGATGCAGAACAACGGCCTGCCGGAGGCGGGCGACGCGGTCCTCACACTGCCCCCTGAATACCTGACCGACCTCGAGACGTACGCCGCCGCAACCGTCATCCCGGCGGGGGCACTGGAGGGGGAGCGGGCGCGGGTCGCCCGGGCCCGGCGCGATCTCGCCCTCGAGGGCTACCGGGCGCTGCGTGACGCGGACGGGCCCGAGCCGCTCGCCGCGTTCCACCGTGCCGCGGCCGCGCTGGTGCGGCCGCGCCTCGCCGAGTGGCGCGAGCGGTGGCAGCGCGGCGCCGTGGCCGCCGCCGCGGCCACCGGGGACCAGCTGGACCGTCTGGAACGTGGCGACACGTCCCATCTCGCCGCGGCCGTCGTACGAGCCGAACAGCCGTCGGCGTACGGCCGGTTCGGGATGTGTGGACGGCTCGACATCTACGAGGGGACCGTCTAGTCCGCGTGCGCGGGGAGCCGTTTCGGCCCGCGTACGAGCGGACCGTTTGAGCCCGCGTAGCAGGAGATCGTTCAGGCGGGCGTACGAGAAGACCGTTCAGCCCCGCCTATGAGCGGACAGGTTCAGGCTCGCGCCGCCCACCGGGCTGCGCCGCCGCGGGCCCCGTCACCGTCCAGCCGGGGACCTGCGGGTGGGCGGTCAGGTCGTCGTGCTCGACCTGCTGACCGCACTCCCTGCAGACGACCTGGGGGACGAGTTCATTGCCGCACGTGTGCTCCAGCACCATGGGGCGGAAGCCGCCCTCCTGGAGATGCCGGTCGCCCCACGCCATGAGCGTGACCAGGACGGGCTCCAGCTCGAGCCCGGCGCGCGTGGGCCGGTACTCGTAGCGCTTGGGACGGTCGCTGTACTCGACCTTCTCCAGTACGCCCGCGTCGACCAGGCGTTTCAGCCGGGTGGTCAGTACGTCGCGCGGGGCGCCGATGTTGCGCACCAGCTGGTCGAAGCGCGTGGCGCCGAGGGACACCTCCCGCAGCACCAGCAGAGAGTACTTCTCGCCGACGAGGGCGAGCGTTTCGGCGATCGAGCAGGGGCGGGCGTCCTTCATGACACCAGTCTACGGCGTGGGTTGGTTGTTCCAACCCACTGAGCTACTCTTGAGTCACTTAGCGGGTTTGGAAAGCAAACTCAGTGAGTTTGGAGATCAAACATGCGTGACGCAGTGATCGTCGAAGCCGTACGCACCCCCATCGGCAAGGGCAAACCGAACGGCTCCCTCGCCCAGGTCCACCCCGTGGAACTCCTCGCCCACACGCTGCGCACTCTCGTCGAGCGCTCCGGGGTCGACCCGGCGCTGATCGACGACGTCATCGGCGGCACCGTCGACCAGGTCGGCGAGCAGGCCATGAACACCACTCGGTACGCCGTACTCTCCGCGGGTTTTCCCGAGTCGGTGCCCGCGACCACGGTGGACCGTCAGTGCGGCTCCTCCCAGCAGGCCGTGCATTTCGCCGCGCAGGGCGTCATGTCCGGTGCCTACGACATGGTCGTGGCCTGCGGTGTGGAGTCCATGAGCCGCGTACCGATGTGGTCGAACGTGCCGACGGGCAAGGACCCCTTCGGTCCCGGGGTCGCCGAGCGCTACCCGGAGGGCCTGGTGCCGCAGGGCATCAGCGCCGAACTCATCGCCGCCAAGTGGGGCATCTCGCGCGAGCAGATGGACACCTTCGCGGTGGCCTCGCACCAGAAGGCCGCCGCGGCCTGGAACAGCGGCCTGTTCGACGCCGAGGTCGCGCCCCTGGAGGGCGTCACCCGCGACGAGTGCGTCAGGCCCACCAGCACCACGGAGATACTCGCCGGCCTCAAGCCCGCCTACTACGACCCGACCTTCGGCGAACGCTTCCCGCAGATCGACTGGTCCGTCACGGCGGGCAACGCCAGCCCCACCAACGACGGCGCCTCGGCCGTACTCATCACGTCGAGCGACACCGCGGCCCGCCTCGGCCTGCGCCCCGTCGCCCGGCTGCACAGCTTCGCCGTCACCGGCTCGGACCCGATGCTGATGCTCACCGGCGTCATCCCGGCCACCGAGAAGGTGCTGCGCAAGGCAGGCCTGGGCCTCGGCGACATCGACCTCTTCGAGGTGAACGAGGCCTTCGCGGCCGTCGTCCTCGCCTGGCAGCAGGAGACGGGCGCCGACCTGTCCAAGGTCAACGTGCACGGCGGAGCGATCGCGATCGGTCATCCGCTCGGCGCGAGCGGTACCCGCCTCACGACCACCCTGGTCCACGCGATGCGCGCCCGCGGAGCCCGGTACGCCCTGCAGACGATGTGCGAGGCCGGCGGACTCGCCAACGCGATGGTGCTGGAAGCCGTATAACCCGGCTCCCGCGTCAGTGGCCCCGCAGGTGGTGGCGCTTGCGCCAGGCCACCACCGCTCCGACGAGCGCCGGAGCGGCGATGAAGCCCATCGCGATCAGGAACGCGGGTGACGTCGGCGCCGAGGCCCGGGCGCCGGCGACGGCGTACGCGGCGGTGTTCGGGATCGAGCCGAGCGCCGTCGCCAGGAGAAAGGGCAGCCAGCCCATGCGGGAGACGGCCGCGCAGTAGTTGGCAGCCCAGAACGGCACTCCGGGGAACAGCCGGGCCACCATCATCGAGCGGAAGCCGTGGCGGCTGAGCTGTCCGTCCGCCGCCTTCAGCCAGCGGGCGCGCAGCAGCGGGCGCAGCGCGTCCTGCCCGAGGATCCGGCCGAGCCCGAAGGCGACACCCGCGCCGAGCACCGTGCCCGCGAGTGCGGTGGCCAGGCCCAGTTGGGAGCCGAAGAGGGCGCCCGCCGCAAGATTGAGGAGCGGCCGGGGCACGAACGCGACCGTGCACAGCCCGTACGCCAGGCCGAACGCGACAGCCGCCGCGGCACCGCCGAGCTGTGGCGGCCAGCCGTCGGCGAGCAGCCGCTGCGGTTCGAAGAGCAGCACGCTCGACGCGGCCGCCGCGAGCAGCACCACGAGCAGCGAGAACCGCGACCAGGGCGAGAGCAGCGCTCTTGTGCACCGGGCGGTCAGGCTGCTGCCGGCGGCGGTCAGGAAGGCGGGTGCGGCGACGGCGACCTCCGCGGCGACGGCAAGATCCGTGGCGGCGGCGAGCTTCGTGGCGGCGGCCTGGGGAGTGGCCGTGGCGGTGCCCCCAGAGCGGGTGGTGGCATCGAGCATCCGGTGACACTAACCGACCGGCGTGTGTGATCGCCGTATGGTTCGTCTCAGGGGCGTCACAGCTTTCGGAAAGTAGGCCGGCGTCGCTGTCCGCGCGCGACGACGTCGTCCCGCCAAGCACATTCCAGCACCGTGAACACCTGACGCCCCGTCCGGAACAGCCGACGGCCGCGCGCGAAAAACCATTCGACGTGGGCAGACCCGTCGGAGATGATCTCCTCATGTTCCGGTACGCCTTCCTCCTCGCAGCATCCGCAGTCGCGGATGCGCCGAAGGCTGCCGTCCCGATCATCGTGGCCGCCGTCGGCGGCGCCCGAAGCTGACCCTTCCCGGATCGTCCGGCGGACCCCGCAGGGGGAGGGTCGGCAAGTCCTTGGGGTCCCCGTCCCGGCCCGTATGCGCCGGGGCCATCACTCAGTTCCGCTGACACTGAAGAGGCTTCGAGGTACAGCCATGCCCAAGACGGCTTACGTGCGCACCAAACCGCACCTGAACATCGGCACCATGGGCCACGTCGACCACGGCAAGACCACTCTGACCGCCGCCATCACCAAGGTCCTCGCCGAGCGCGGCGCGGGCACCTTCGTACCGTTCGACCGCATCGACCGGGCCCCGGAGGAGGCCGCGCGCGGCATCACCATCAACATCGCGCACGTCGAGTACGAGACCGACACCCGGCACTACGCGCACGTGGACATGCCGGGCCATGCCGACTACGTCAAGAACATGGTCACCGGCGCGGCCCAGCTCGACGGGGCGATCCTCGTCGTCTCCGCGCTCGACGGAATCATGCCGCAGACCGCCGAGCACGTGCTGCTCGCCCGGCAGGTGGGCGTCGACCACATCGTCGTCGCGCTCAACAAGGCCGACGCGGGCGACGAGGAGCTCACGGACCTCGTGGAGCTGGAGGTCCGCGAACTGCTCTCCGCGCACGGCTACGGGGGTGACTCCGTACCCGTCGTACGGGTGTCCGGCCTCAAGGCGCTTGAGGGCGACCCCCGTTGGACGGCGGCGATCGACGCGCTGCTCGACGCGGTGGACACGTATGTGCCGATGCCCGAGCGGTATCTCGACGCGCCGTTCCTGATGCCGGTCGAGAACGTGCTCACCATCACCGGCCGTGGCACGGTCGTGACGGGCGCGGTCGAGCGCGGCACCATCCGCGTCGGAGACCGCGTCGAAGTGCTCGGCGCCGCCGTCGACACGGTGGTCACGGGCCTGGAGACCTTCGGCAAGCCCATGGAGGAGGCGCAGGCCGGGGACAACGTGGCACTGCTGCTGCGCGGGGTGCCTCGCGACGCCGTCCGACGCGGGCACATCGTCGCCGCGCCCGGCAGCGTCGTACCCAGTCGCCGCTTCACGGCACAGGTGTACGTCCTGTCGACGCGCGAGGGCGGACGTACGACGCCTGTCTCCACCGGGTACCGGCCGCAGTTCTACATCCGCACCGCGGACGTGGTCGGCGACGTCGACCTCGGCGAGCGGGCCGTCGCCCGGCCCGGCGACACCGTCACGATGACGGTCGAGCTGGGGCGCGAGGTGCCGCTCGAGCCGGGCCTCGGCTTCGCCATCCGTGAGGGCGGCCGGACGGTCGGCGCGGGGACGGTGACGTCGGTCGCCTGACGGCCGGCGCGCTGACGCGGGTGCCCGCTACGAGGGGAGCAGGCACCCGCTCGTGCCGGCACCTGTGCCGGGCGGGCCCCGCTCTTCGCGGACGCCGGGTATCCGGGGCGGCCGGTCCGCACCCGACCCCCGCCCCGGTCCCCTCGCCCGTCCCCCTTAGGGCCTTCACGGCACAATGGACCCGTGGACGAGCCGATACCCGTGACACGGGCCGTGGATCACGGGACCGCCAAGCTGATGCCGGACGTCGACCGGAAGCGGGCATGGCTGCTGACGGTGGACGGAGCGCCGCAGTCGTACGTCGATCTTGACGAGCCGACGCATCTGGAGTTCGAGTACGCGCGGCGGCTCGGGCATGTGCTGGACACGGTGGCCGAGCCGGGTCTGGCGTTGGACATGCTGCATCTCGGCGGAGGGGCGCTGACGCTGCCTCGCTATGTCGCCGCGACCCGGCCCGGTTCGCGGCAGGACGTCGTGGAGGCCGACGGCGGTCTGCTGTCCCTGGTCGCCGAACACCTGCCCCTGCCCGAGGGCGTCGGCATCACCCTGCACGGGGCGGACGCCCGTGCCTGGCTCGAAGCCGCCGCGTCCGACTGCGCCGACATCCTGATCGCGGACGTCTTCGGCGGTTCACGCGTGCCGGCGCACCTGACCTCCACGACGTACGCGCGTGCCGCCGAGCGTGTGCTGCGCGCCGACGGCGTCTATCTGGCCAACCTCGCCGACGCCGCGCCCTTCGCCTTCCTGCGCTCCCAACTCGCCACCTTCGCCACCGTGTTCGAGGAGCTGGCCCTCATCGCCGAACCGGGCGTCCTGCGCGGCCGCCGCTTCGGCAACGCGGTGCTCGTGGCGTCCCACCGCCCCCTCGACACGGCGGCCCTCGCCCGCCGCACCGCCTCCGACGCGTTCCCCGCACGCGTCGAACACGGCGCCGTGCTAAGGGAGTTCATAGGCTCCGCCGAACCCGTACGCGACGCGAACGCCGTCCCGTCGCCCGAGCCGCCCGACGGAGCCTTCAGCATCGGCTGACCCGCCCACGCCCCCCAGCGCGGGCGTCCCCCGCTCCACCGGCTTGCTCCGCCGCGGACCGAGGACATCAGCATGCCCTCGGTCCCCGGGTTGGAGAACGCCCGCCCCGTGTCGCCGAGCGCGGACAGCAGCATCATCTGCCACAGACGTGGCTGACCGCCGATGACCAGGAGCGCGAACACCGCCTGCGGCACGCAGTTGAGTGCGTTGGCCGCGACCATCATGCGATGCCGCGGCAGCCGGTCCGCGACCGCGCCGCCGATCAGCAGGAGAAGAGCACCAGCGGCAGGGCACGCCGCCGCCACGAGGCCTACGTCACCCCCGTCACCGCCCCTGTCGAGCACCGCGAACGCCGCGGCGGTCAGCAGGCGATAGTTCCGGCCCGCCCAGGATGGCGGCGCGGGCGGCGGAGGTCACCGGGCGACTGTCGCCGCCGGAGCCGTACGTTGCCCCAGTAAGGAGGCAATGGAGTACTGGCTCCTGGGCGGTGGGCCGGGCGGGTCAGGAGTCCGTCGGTTGGCCGTGCAGCCGTACCGTGCTGAGGATTTTCTGCACGGTCGCGTCCGGCACTTCCTCGGAGACACCCTTGGCGCCGTAGAACGTCCAGGACACGAAGTCGCCCGCCGAGTTCTTGAAGGCGAACGT
The DNA here is from genome assembly GCF_040651675.1 of Streptomyces sp. NPDC048415. Taxonomy (NCBI): domain Bacteria; kingdom Bacillati; phylum Actinomycetota; class Actinomycetes; order Kitasatosporales; family Streptomycetaceae; genus Streptomyces; species Streptomyces sp. NPDC048415. Next base: position 37,963 of record NZ_JBEZKJ010000008.1, read on the forward strand.
GGTCGCCTTCCCGTCGGAGTCGCACTTGCCCTTCTTGGGGACACCGCTCGAGTACGTCGTCGCGACGCTGCCCTTGACGCCCGAGGCCGTCGTGTACGCCTTGGGCTTGCCGATGGTGAGCAGCTTCTTCGAGGCGTCCTTCTGGTCCGTGTAGCCGCCGAAGACCCACCACGCCGAGTCGTTGCGGGCGACATCCTCGGTGTTCTTGGCGCCGCTCTGGCCCTTGGTGCCCGCGGCGGCCAGCGCCGTGTCGTTCTTGTAGCCGTCCTTGTTGTCGTCGGACGTGCACCACTGTTCCTTGAGGAAGGCGGGCGCGGACATGCCGATCAGCGAGGAGCCGTCGCCCTTCTTGTCGTCCTCGAAGCCGATGAACGTGCCGGGAGTCTTCACGTCCCAGTCCGCCGGGACGTCGAAGGCGGTGCCCCACTTGGGATTGACGACGACCTTCCAGCCCGCGATCGTCGCCTTCTCCTCGTCGCCGCCCCGCGGATTGTCGTTGCTGCCGCTCGCGCTCGATGACGTAGAGGGGGACGGCTTGGGCGACTTGGAGGCGTCGCCGCCCGCGTTGTCGTCCTTGCCGCCGCCGCCCAGGACGAGGAAGCCGGTGACGCCGGCCGCGATCACCACGGCCGAGGCCGCGACGATCGCGGTGATCTTGGTCTTGTTGCCGCCACCGCCACCGCTGTTGCCGCCGCCGGCGGCCTGAGGAGCGCCGAGGGGCTCCGGCGGAGCTCCCCACTGCTGCTGCCCGTACGGGTTGGGCTGCTGCGATCCCGGCTGCTGGTACCCGGGTTGCTGATATCCGGGCTGCTGGTACGGATTCGGCTGCTGGTACCCCGGCTGCTGGTACGGGTTCTGGTCCTGCGGGTTCTGCTCGCCCCCGGGCGGCTGCTGTCCTGGCCACATGAGCAGTAACCCTAGTGCCGCCTGTGACACGTTTGGGTCACCGAGGCTCGTCAGACCTGTACCGGATCAGGAGTCGGAGGGGACCTCGTAGAGGCGCACGGTGGCGACGATTTGCCGCACCGTCGCGTCCGGGACCTCGTCGGACACGCCCTTCGCGCCGAAGAACTCCCACGACACGATGTCGCCCGAGGGGTCCTTGAAGGAGAACACCGTGGCCTTACCGTCGGCAGCGCACTTTTTCGATTTCTCCACACCCGACGACGAGGCGGTGGCGAGGCTGCCCGTGATGCCGGACTTCGTCGTGTACGAGTCCACCGCGCCGGACGTCACCAGCTTCTTGTCGGGCTGGGCGTAGGCGCCGTAGACCCATGTCGCCGCGTCGTCGCGGGCCGCCTCCTCGGGACTCCTCGCCCCGTTGTCGGCCCTGGTTCCGGCACCCGCGAGCATCGTGTACTCCTTGGTGCCGTCCTTGTCCTCGTCGGATCCGCACCACTTCTCCTTGAGGAGGGCGGGTGCCGCGACACCGATGAGGGGCTTGTCCTGCGGGTCGTCGTTCTCCGAGACGTACGTGACCCAGCCGGTCGACTTCAGTCCCCACTCGGCGGGTACGTCGAACGCGATCCCGCGCTTGGGGTTCACCACGGTCTTCCAGCCGGCCACGGTCGGCTTCCCGGCGCCGCCGGTGCCTCGCGGATCGCTCGCCGGACTCGACTGCCGGGAGGGGGACTTGGTCGGCTCGGGGTCGGTCCTGCCGTCCTTGCCGCCGCTGAGCAGGGCGAATCCCGTCACCCCGGCGGCGATCACGACGGCGGAGGCCGCGACGATCGCGATGACCTTCGTCCGGTTGCCGTCGCCGCCGCCCGGCGGCGCGGGTGGCGCGGCGCCCGCCGTCACCGTCGGGGCGTTCCACGGCTCCGACGCCTGCTGGTACGGATTGGGCTGCTGATACCCCGGCTGCTGGTACGGATTCGGCTGTCCGCCCCCGACGTGCTGCTGCGGGTTCTGCTCGCCCCCTGGCGGCTGCTCTCCTGGCCACATGTGGCGTAACGATACGGCGATCATCGACGGGCGGTGGTCAAAGATTGCTACTCACGGGTAACATGGCGGCATGAGCGCAGACCAGATGACGATCGGCGAGATGCTCGCCGCCACGGTGCCGATGGCCCGGACCCTGAAACTCGAGTTCGTGGAGACCACCCCGGAGAAGGCCGTGGTGGCGCTGCCGGACCAGAGCGACTATCACAACCACGTCGGCGGGCCGCACGCCGGAGCGATGTTCACGCTGGGGGAGTCGGCGAGCGGGGCGATCGTCCTCGCCGCCTTCGGGGAGCAGCTGTCGCGCGCCGTGCCGCTCGCGGTCAGCGCCGAGATCTCCTACAAGAAGCTCGCGATGGGGCCCGTCACGGCCACCGCCACGCTCGGTCGGCCCGCCGCCGAGGTCGTCGCCGAACTCGACGCCGGTCAGCGGCCGGAGTTCCCCGTGGCCATCGCCATCCAGCGCGGTGACGGTGCCGTGACCGGTGAGATGACGGTTGTCTGGACGCTGCGCCCCAACGGCTGAGCCCGCGCCTCCGGCATGGGCCTTGACCGACCTGGTCAGGGCCCTTGGTCGTGCGGCAGGGCCATGCCGCCGGCACCTGTGTGGGGGCATCCCGTCGCGCACCTCGGGCGGTCGTCGCGGGCACTGTGGCGCGAGTGGCCGTTCGGCCTCGGCCCGCAGACGGGAGTTGGTCGCGAGGTCGCCGTACGAACGGGCGCCGTGCCCCCGGGTATGGGCGGCCCCTCCGGCTCGATCGGACCGGAGGCCTCAACGCCTGGTTCGGCACCGACGACGACGCGGACCGGCCGTTTCCGACTCTTGTCGGACTGTCAGCTGTTTCTCCTTCACTTCGTTGACACGAGTCATCGGCGGTCATATTTCGCGCCGTACCCGTGGCGCCTGACGGAACGTCAAGTGACCTCTGATGCATAGTGCGTTCAAGGGTCGGACGCGGCTGTCGTTGGCACGTGTACATGCGGCCCACAACGACGTGCCCGCGCACCGAAGGAGTGACGCCTCATGTCCCATACCTTTTCCCGGCGATCGACGCTGCGCATGCTGGGCGGCGCCATCGCGGTCGCCGCGGCGGCCACCACTCCCCGTTCGGCCCCGCTCGCCCACGCCGAGTCCAGATCCGGCGCCGGCCCGCGCGTAGAGGGTTTGATCGGCAAGCTCACCCTTGACGAGAAGATCTCCCTGCTGCACGGCGCCACCGATCCGAACTCACTGGGCCAGGCCGGATACGTACCCGGAGTCCCGCGCCTCGGCATCCCCCCGCTCCGCCTCGCCGACGGCCCGGCCGGCGTCCACGTCACCCGGCACGCCACGGCCCTGCCCGCCCCCGTCCTGCTCGCCTCCGCCTTCGATCCGGGCCTCGCCCGCCGCTACGGCCAGGTCATCGGACGCGAGGGCCGCGCTCTCGGCCAGGACGTTCTGCTCTCCCCTATGGTCAACCTGATCCGTACCCCGTACGCGGGGCGCAACTTCGAGACGTTCAGCGAGGATCCGCTGCTGGCCGGCGACCTGGTAGCGGCCGAGATCCGCGGTATCCAGGGCGAGGGCCTCATCGCCACCGTCAAGCACTTCGCGCTGAACAACCAGGAGAAGGACCGCCAGTCCGTCGATGTGCGGATCGGCGAACATACCCTGCACGAGGTCGAGTTGCGCGGCTTCGAGGCGGCGGTCGCCGCCCGCGTGGGCGCGGTCATGGGCGCGTACAACAAGATCAACGGCACCTACGCCTGTGAGAACAAGGCGCTCCTCACCGACGTGCTGCGGGACCAGTGGGGCTTCGGCGGCTGGGTGATGACCGACTGGTCCGCCACTCACAGCACCGCCGCCGCGCTCACCGCGGGCCTCGACATGGAGATGCCCAGTGGCACGCACTTCGGCGCGGCCCTGAAGTCGGCGGTCCGCAACGGCAGCGTCTCCCAGACATACGTCGACCGTGCCGTACGCCGCCTCCTCACGGTCATGGACCGCTTCGGCCTGCTCGACGGAAGCGTCCCGCCCCGCCCGGTCCGCGACGCGAAGGCGGGCGCCGCCGTCGCCCTGGAAGTCGCCAAGGCGGGAGCGACCCTGTTGCGCAACGAGAAGCGAGCACTGCCTCTGACCGGAGCCGCCGCCCGCAGCATCGCCGTCGTGGGACCCACCGGATCCCTCCCGTTCGTCAGCGGCGGCGGCAGCGCGCATGTGGTCCCCGACCACGCCGAGGGCCCCCTCGACGCCATCAGGTCCCGTGCGGGGCAGGGCGCTCACGTCTCGTACTCCCTCGGCGAGGACCTGTTCGGAAAGCCCCTTCCCGCGGACGCGCTGAGCCCGCCCCTCACGACGGAGGCCCAGGGCGTCGCCGCCGGTCAGACCTGGACGTACGAGGGGACGCTGACCGTCGCGGACACCGATGAGTGGACCTTCGTCATCCACTACTCGGGCATGCGCCCAAAGGTGCTCATCGACGGCGAGGACCTCTTCCCCGTGGCGCCCGGATACGGCGAGCAGTTCTCCGGCGGCCTCGTCTCCGCCGCACCCGACGGCCTGTCCGTGCGGCGCAAGACACTTCACCTCACGAAAGGCGCGCACAAGGTCGGGATCACCGCGAAGGCCGGAAGCGGCGGGCAACTGTTCCGGCTGCGGCGTGTCACCGGCGCGAGCCGCGCGCGGGACGTCGCCGAGGCGGTCGAAGCGGCGCGCGCCGCGCACAGCGTCGTCCTCTTCGCCTACGAGGACGCGACCGAAGGCCTGGACCGGACGACTCTCGCGCTCCCCGGCCATCAGGCCGAGCTGATCAAGGCGGTGACGGCGGTGAATCCCCGTACGACCGTCGTCCTCAACACCTCCTCCTCGACCTCCATGCCGTGGCTGCGGCGCACGGCCGCCGTGCTCCAGATGTACTACCCGGGCCAGGAGGGCGCCGCCGCCACCGCGGCCGTGCTGTTCGGTGACTGCGATCCCGGCGGACGGCTCACCCAGTCCTTCGCGGTCGACGACGACCACCACCCGCTCGCCGGCGACCCGCGCCGCTACCCGGGCGTGAAGGGCACCGAGGAGTACGCGGAGGGCGTCCACGTCGGCTACCGCTGGTACGACGCCAAGGGTGTGCGCCCGCTGTTCCCCTTCGGCCACGGACTGTCGTACACCACTTTCGCGTACGACGATCTGCGGGTACACCGGACCCGCCAGGGCCTCGACGTGAGCTTCGCCGTGCGCAACACCGGGCGGCGCGACGGCATCGAGGTCGCGCAGGTCTACGTCGGCCCGTCGCCGCGTCTGCGACTCGACCAGGCCGTCCGGGTGCTGGGCGGCTACCGGCGGCTCGCGCTACGGGCGGGGGAGCGGCGCCGGGTGACCGTGCCGGTGGCGGCGCGCACGCTGTCCTCCTGGGACGCGAAGAAGCACGGCTGGGTGCTCGGCACCGGGCGCCGCGGCGTGTGGGTGGGGGCGTCCTCGCGCGACCTGCGGCTGAGAACAACCGTCGAGGTGAGCGCGTAGTACCGGCGGGTCACGGCGGAAGGCTCACCGGTGCTCGGCGAGCACCGCGTCCGGTGAGAGCGTGCGGCGCACGAGTGCCTGGACGGTGTCCATGAGCCGGTTGCCGTTGCGGGACGTGTGGTCGCGCAGGACCATATGCGCTTCTGCCGGGGTGAGTTCCCCCGATTCGGCCAGCATGCCGATGGCGATCTCCACGGCCGCCTTGGCCACCACGGCGGCCTCCGCACGCGTGCGGATGTCGGAGGGCCGGGCCGGTTGCGGATTCCAGTGGACCAGGGCGACGGCGGCGACGTCGGCGAGCGCCTGCGCCAGGCCCAGCTCCGTGTCCGGCAGCCCGCCCGGGGTGTTGAGCAGGAGGTTCACCGCCCCGATGGCCTGTTGCCGGACACGCAGGGGCAGCGCGTGCGCTGCTCGGTAGCCGCAGCGCACCGCGAACGGGGCCAGCCGCGGCCAGCGGTCCTCGCTCTCACGCAGGTCGATGGCGTGCACCGGCCGGTTCTCGCGGAAGCAGTCCAGGCAGGGCCCCTCCCCGGACTGCAGCTGGAACAGCTCCACCAGGACGGCCTGATCCTCGGTGACGGCCATCGTGCGCAGGTCCCCGCGGCTGGTGGCCATCATGATGCCGACCGCGTCGGCACCGATGATCTCCACGCAGTGCCGGGCCAGCCGGTCCAGCAGCGTGACCGGATCGGCGTCCTCGGCGAGGGGATCGGCGAGCGCGACGAACGCCTCGGCGAGCTGCGCCTCACGGTTCATGAACGTTCACCGTCCCTCTGCGCCGTCAGGCCGATCGTCCTCCGCGTCCTGCTCCGTGTCCGACTCCGACCGGAAGGAGAAGCTGCGGGTGACGAGGTCGGTGGCCACCTGACTCACCGTGCGTCCCTGGGTGAAGGCACGTGCCCGCATCCGGTCCAGGGCCTGGCCCGGATCCAGTCCCAGCTGGACCATCACCATTCCGATGGCCTGGCGGACCTCGGTGTGATCAGCCTGTGCGGCGGCCACCCATGACGCTACTCCGTCCAGGTCGCCTCGGGGGAAACCGCCGACGACGGTGTCCAGATTCAGTACGGCGAAGGTGACCGCGTCCCGCACCAGCAGGGCGATCCGCAGATCGCGCTCGGACAGAGCGCCGCTCGTGCCCCGGTACAGGTCGAGGGTGCCGATCGCCTGGGCGCTGGTGCCCAGCGGCAGCGAGAACACCGCTCGTACGCCCAGTTCCACGGCGTGTTGGGCGAAGACGGGCCAGCGGCGCGCGTCCGGGCCCTGGGTGAGATCAGCGGCCAGTACCGGCGCGGTCCGGTCGAGCGCGCTCTGGCACGGCCCGTCGCCGAGCGTGTACTGCGCTTCCGCCAGCCGGGCGGCAGTGCGGTCGCTGGCACACCACGTGGCCTGCATGGCGTCCCCAGCCGCGATGCAGACGGAGGCTCCGGTGATCGGAAGCATGCGTACACAGGCACGGCACAGCACATCGGGCACTTGCTGGGCATCGACATCCATGGCGACGCCCGAAAGGTCATCCGAGATCTGCCGCCCCTCGTCCTCCTCGGACGGGCGGCCGCCGACCTCCAGGCGGTCTTGGTCGTCGCGGTTCTCGGGCCGCATCGGAGTCACCTCTGCCCGGTCGCGCGGGATCGGCGGACATGGCCCGCCGGTGGGACCGACCACGGCGCCGAGGCGGGTCAGTTGCCCCGCGCCGTCGGGCCGGCCTTGACTCACGGGTCCCCCCACTGCGCCGTTGCCAACGTCCACGTCCAGGAATATCTGCCGGTATCACCAACCCACCCCGAGTTCAGCCCTGACCGCCCCGCTCGCCCGTCAGGCGACGGACCACGACCAGCAGGTCCAGCGCGGCCAACAGGGCCAGCACCGCGCACACGGCGGCGAGCGTGGCCGTCACCCCGCGCCCCGGGCTGTCGCCGGGCCCGGAGTGCGCGGACCATACGGCGAACAGCGTGGCCGCGGCGGCGAAGACCGGCAGGAACACTCCGGAGAGCAGCAGCCGCAGGCGCAGCGGGCTCTGGGCGGTGCGCGGTTCGGTGCCGGTTCTCGGCGAGCGGCGGCCGACCCAGCCTGAGCGCGGCCGCGCCACCTGTCCGGGACGCTTGTCGTTCATCGCGAGCCTCCCTGCGATGTGGATCAGTTGTTCGGATCGGCCTTGCTGATGTCCGCCAGGACATAGTGCGGGTCCTCAGCCACCACGAGGTCGCCGAGGCTGACGATGCCCGCCGGCGCGCCGCCGTGTTCGACGACGGGAAGCCTGCGCACGCGGCATTGACGCATCAGCTCGACCGCGCGTCCGGTGGGGCGACATCACCTCGCGTATCGGCCGGGTCATGGGCACCTCCAGGGGCGACGGGGTCCTGCACCGGGCCGACTAGCCCTCCCCGGCGAACCCAAACAACAGCCACCCGTCGGGTCGGCCACGGTTACCGGGACGGCACTCCGGGTACCCCGTCCGGTGCTCGCCAGGTGATCACACCAGGCGCTCGCCTCGGGGAACGTCCCTAAGGAGTGATGGCCGGATGACAAGCGCGGATGAGCTCCCCGTTCTCCGGACACTCCGCGAACTGGCAATGCTCGTGGAGCGCGGTCGGCACGTGTTCGTCCGGTGGTCGCACGGCCCCGAGGCGGACCTGAAGGACGTGGCCAGTACGGACGACCTCACCGGCGTACGCCTGTCCGGGCTGTCCGCCAATCCCCTTGAGGTCGAACCGTGGTGGGAGGACCGGCCCATCGAGCTGTGGGTGGCCCGGCGTCTGTACGACTACTCCCACCTGCCCAGGGAGAAGGGCGAGGGAGTGCGCCCATGGGTCCTGAACGGCCGCGTGACGGGGCGCGGTCCTGACAACGAGCCGCTCGTCCGCGATGTCGAGCCCATCGGCTGGATCGAGGAGAGCGTCATCGACGAGGCGCGCGCCGAAGTCGCCCGCCAGCAAGGCTCTTGGGGGCCTTTGCGCCGCGACCGGAAATGAACCGGGACACCGCACTCACGCCCTCCCCCCCTCCGGGGGCGGAGTTTCGGTCGCGTCCCCCGGGTACTCGGGAGCCACGAACGGAACACGAGCAGTGAAAGACCAAGGAGGTGCCTCCCCCATGGAATCCGGCACCAGCACAGAGACCAGCCCGGCACGTCACAACCGCGGGACCAGGGACGGTGTGGGACTCCCCGCGCGAGTCTCCCGCGGTGACGAGGACAGCGGGCCGGAGGCCCTGGAGCTGGAGAGCAATATCGTCCGAGGCGAGGATTGAGCACGCCGGCCATGGACAGCACCACTCGGCTCTCGCTGCGCGAGCGCCTCATTCTGAAGCACATCGAGACGGAGTTGCGGCGTGACCGCCGCCTGCAGCGCACTCTGCGCGCCCCGGGGCGCGACCCCTGGCTGCCCACCGCTGTGACCCTTCTCGGCGTCGCGTCGGCCTTCCTCATGGTCGTCGGTATCCGTACCTCGGATCCCGCCGTCATCTGGGCCTTCGCCGCGCTGTGGCCCCTCACCCTCCTGCAGGCGTTCCGCCTGCTGTGCCGCTGGTCGAAACCGCGCGACATCCGGTGAGGGGCGGCCCTGCGGAGGGCGGTTCGGTGCGCGGGGGCGCGGGTACCCAGCGAAGCCCCCGACGGCAGGAAAACGCGATGACTGACAAGAACCCCGTGAAGGACGCCGCCCAGAAGATCGCCGACGCGTTGCGCGACGGCCCGGCGGACGGCGTACCGGGCCGGCCCGCGGTCCAGGCACCGCCGGTCGCCGAGCCCACCGAACCCCGCGACCCGCTGGCGGCCAAGCCCGATCAAGGTGCCCCGGAGAACGTCGGCCCCACCGGCGCGGACCCGGCAGTGAGGGCGCAGAGCAGCGCCCGTCTGACCACCGCTCAGGGAAACCGTCTCTACGACACCGACCACTCCCTGAAGGCCGGCGACCGCGGCCCCGTCCTGCTCCAGGACCATCATCTGCGGGAGAAGATCACCCACTTCGACCACGAGCGCATCCCCGAGCGCGTCGTGCACGCCCGCGGCGCCGCCGCCCACGGCGTGTTCCAGGGCTACGGCACGGCCGACGGGGTCACCAAGGCGGCCTTCCTGGGCAGGGACATCGAGACGCCCGTATTCGTACGGTTCTCCACCGTCCTCGGCTCTCGCGGCTCCTCCGACACCGTGCGCGACACCCGCGGTTTCGCCACGAAGTTCTACACCAGCGAGGGCACCTTCGACCTGGTCGGCAACAACATCCCGGTCTTCTTCATCCAGGACGCGATCAAGTTCCCGGACGTCATCCATGCCGGAAAGCCGCACCCCGACCGGGAGATCCCCCAGGCGCAGAGCGCCCACGACACCTTCTGGGACTTCGTCACCCTGCACACGGAGGCCACCCATCACACGCTGTGGAACATGTCCGACCGGGGCATCCCGCGGTCGTTCCGCATGATGGAGGGCTTCGGCATACACACCTTCCGCCTGGTGAACGCCGAGGGTGCCACCACGCTGGTGAAGTTCCACTGGAAGCCGAAGCTCGGCGTCCACTCGCTGGTGTGGGAGGAAGCCCAGCTCATCAACGGCATGGACCCGGACTTCCACCGGCGCGACCTGGCCGACGCCATCGAGGCGGGCGCGTACCCGCAGTGGGAGCTCGGCATCCAGACCTTCCCGGACACGGCCGAGCAGACCTTCGAGGGCATCGACCTACTGGACCCGACCAACATCGTCCCGGAAGAGCTGGCGCCCGTGCAGCCGGTCGGCCTGCTCACGCTGAACGCCAACCCGTCCAACTACTTCGCCGAGACCGAACAGGTCGCCTTCCACCCCGGCCACCTGGTCCCCGGCATCGACATCACCGACGACCCGCTGCTGGCCGGCCGGCTCTTCTCCTACCTGGACACCCAGATCAGCCGACTGGGCGGGCCGAACTTCGCGCAGCTCCCGATCAACCGCACACACGCGCCGGTCAACGACATGCTGCGGGACGGCATGCACCAGACGGCCGTCCACACAGGCGTGGCGCCCTACCGGCCCAACTCCCTCGACGGCGGCTGCCCCTTCCTGGCGGGCGCGGACACCGGGGCGTACATCGAGACGCCCGTTCAGGTGCCCGAAGCGACCAAGGTCAGGGATGCCCCCACCTCGTTCGCGGACCACTTCAGCCAGCCGCGACTGTTCTGGCTCAGCATGACGCCGGTGGAGCGGGAGCACATCGTAGGGGCGTACACCTTCGAACTGAACAAGTGCTACGAGCCGGCGATCAGGGAGCGGGCACTTCAGGTGCTCGCCAACATCGACCCCGAGCTGTGCGAGCAGGTCGCCACCGGGCTCGGCCTTCCCGCACCCGAGGCCACCGCCCCGCTGACCACCCCCGACCCGAGCCCCGCCCTCTCGCAGGTCGGCGGGACCTGGCCGCTGGACGGTCGCGTCATCGGCATCGTCACCGACGAGGACGGCGATCTCGAGGGCGTACGCACCGTCCGCGAGACGATTCTGCGGGCCGGAATGGTCCCCCTGATCATTGCCCCGTCCGGCGGGAAACTCGACGCGGACGGCGAGCCACTCGCCGTGCAGCGCACTTTCGCCACGGCCCGTTCCATCGAGTACGACGCCGTCCTGCTCGCGGGTGCCCCGGGACCCGGCGCCGACGCGTACGGCGCGCGGGACGCCAAGGCCGGGGACACGGGAGCCGACGGGACGACGGATCCCAGGGTCGCGCTGATGCTGGCCGAGGCCTTCCGGCACGGCAAGGCGATCGGTGGCTGGGCCGGTGCGGAGTCCGCCCTGGCGAGGGCGGGCATCCCCGCCGACGCCGCCGGCGTGGTGACCGCGGACAGCGGGTCGAGCGCTTTGGAACAGATCACCGGGCTGCTGGGCGAGCACCGGGTCTGGAATCGATTCGCGACCCACCTCTGACCCTCGCGGTCGGCGACTACCGGAACGGTACGGCGATGAGCAGCGACAGCACACTCCCGGGCGAGGTTGTCTCCAGCCAGTCGGTGTTCGGCGCGCCGTGCTGGGTCAGCCTGACCACGCGTGATCTGACGGCCGCGCAGGACTTCTACCACGCGGTGCTCGGCTGGGAGTGGCGCGCGAGCCGGCTCGGCGAACAGTTCCGCGTCGCGCAGGTGGACGGGGTGCCGGTCGCGGGAGTCGCGGCGGTCGCCTCCCAGCCGACGGCCGCCGCCTGGACCCCGTACTTCGCGGTGACCAGCGCCGACGAGGCCGTGGCCCGCAGCCGCGAGCGCGGCGGGACGACCGCCGTCGGGCCGATCTCGCTGCCGCCGGGCCGGGCCGCGCTGCTCGCCGACCGGAACGGAGCGGTCTTCGGCGTCTGGGAGGGCGAACTGGTGGCCGGCTGGGAGGAGTGGCGCCGCGCGGCACCCGTCTTCGTACGGCTGCACACCCGCGATGCCTTCGACGCCGCGATGTTCTACGGCGAGGTCCTGGAGTGGGCGTCCGGGCGCCCCGGTTGTTGCGAGGTCGACTACGACGGGGACGAGGTCCTCCTGCTCAGCCGGGGCGATGTGGTGGCCCGGATCCACTCGGGCGTCCCGAAGACGGCGTGCGGCCGCGCCGTCGGGCCGCACTGGCGGATCCACTTCGCGGTCTCCGACGTGGACGCCTGTGTCCGGGCCGCGCGAGCCCACGGCGGCGGGGTGTCGGACGAAGGAACGGATGGCGCCGAAGCGGTCCTGCTCGATCCCGACGGGGCGTGCTTCACGGTGACGGCGCGAGCGCCACACTGAGCGTGGCGGCAAGGGGCCGCCCGACGTGCAGAGCCGTCCTCATCGGGTACCCGGCGGCCGAAGGGCGGTGACCGGCGCCGCCGAACCCAGGAAAGGGGAAGGCCATGGCCCAGCACGTACGCGACATCATGACCGGTTCTCCCGTGACCGTGGAACCTCAGACTTCGGTGACGGCGGTGGCCCGGCTGATGCGCGATCAGAACATCGGAGCCGTCCTGGTGACCGAGGACGACCGGCTGCGCGGCCTGGTCAGTGACCGCGACCTGGTGGTACGCGCTCTCGCGGAGGGCGGCGACCCCGAGCAGACCACCGTGGCCAAGGCGTGCAGTGAGGACCTGGTCACCGTGAGCCCCGACGAGGATCTGGACCACGCGGTGGAGTTGATGCGCGAGCACTCGATCCGCCGTATCCCGGTCGTCGACGACGGTCACCCCGTGGGCATCGTCTCCCTCGGCGACATGGCCATGGAACGCGACCCGGAGTCGGCGCTCGGTGACATCAGCGCGGCGAAGTCCAACACGTAGGCAGGTCCGCCGCACGGCTCCAGGCCGCGCGTTTCGGTGACCCCGCTCGGGCAACTGGGCGGGGTCGCTCTCTGCCCCGGCACATCCACCGCCCCGGCGACGCGCGGCATTCACCGTCGTGCGGGGCGCCGTTTGAGACAGGGCCGCCAGGCAACTCGGCCCCCAAGCGCACCAGCGCATTCGTCTGCATCCCGGACGTGCGGAGAGAGGGATGAGCCATGAACGAGAAGAACCCCGACCCGGACCCCTTCACCACCCCAGGTCTTGAACCCGGCGGAGGCGTTCCGCCCGGTGAGACCCCGCCGGCGGAAGGCAGCACACCGTGGGCCGGTCCGCAGGAGACGTACAACCCGCCGAAGGGATGGGCCAAGGGCCCCCTGACGCTCATCATCATCGTCGTCGTGCTCTGCGCGGCGTTCTTCCTCGCCTTCGCGCTCGTGCTGGCCCGGTGAGACCGCGAGCCGCACGGGCACCCGTACGGAGAACCACCCCTGAGGAGATGACTGGGATGCTGTTCATCGGACTGATCCTCCTCGCGGCCACCGGCGCCTTCACCGGCCTGGTGATCGCCGGCAACCTGTCCGGCGGCCCCGAGTACACCGTGTCGATGCTCGACCACCCCATCGCGACCATGAACACGCTCGCCATCTTCAGCGCCGGTCTGGCCCTGGCCCTCATCTTCTGCCTGGGGCTGGCCGCGGCGATGCGCGCGACGGTACGCCACCACCACAGGGGCCCACGGGCCTACGACGCCCGCGTCGGCGGACCTCACGAGACAGCGACGTAGGCGCGGGGACGCCTGCGCTCACACCACGTTGGCCGAACCCTGACGGCGCAGCTGGTGGAGGGCCGGGCCGTCCGGGCGGTGACGCCGGTGGCCAGGGCGTCGTCGACGAGGATCACGGTCCGGCCCCTGACCCGGACAGCGGGCCGCCCCGCCCGGTAGAGGTGCTCGAGTCAACGGACCTCGGTTCGCTGCCGGGCGGCTTTTTGCGCGAACTGGTCCTTCGTCAGGTCGAGCAGTGCCGCCGCGGCCTGGTCGAAGAGAGGTCGGTGAGGATTGATGTCTCGACTCACGTTCCAGGACACCGAGCCCGCGGACCGACGACTTCGGTCACCGCCGCGGCGAGGTGCTGCCGCAGCGGATCGGGCAGGGGTGCTCCGGTGACCGCGGACACGAGGTCCTGGGCCAGGTGGTGGAGTTTGATGTTGGTGTGCTGTGAGACCGCGACCAGGACGCTCCAGGCGTCCGTGGCATTCAGACCGAAGGACGCCATCAGGACGCCACGAGCCATGTCGATGACCGGCCGGGTCTGCATGGCCCGCTTGAGCTGGACGACTTCGATCCGCAGATCATCCTCGGCGTCCTCGCGCAACGCGTCCTCCGGGGCAGCGTCGTGCGCGGTGGAGGCAGGCACGAAGGCGAACAGCGACGACGTGTGGGTGAGGGCGAGCAGTCTGGCGACCGCTGGGCCGACGGACCGGATGTTCAGTGTCTTGGCGTTTTCCAGGGCGAGCCCACGGATGTGCAGCAGGACGTTGAGCCCGGAGCAGTCGCAGAACTCCACCCCGGACAGGTCGAGGTCCACGCCCCTGACCGAACGCGTCAGGGCTTCGCGCAGGCCGTGCTGCAGTACTTGGTCGGTGTCGATGTCGATCTCGCCGACGGCGACCACGACGACGCGGTCACCGGCGGGATGCGTGTCGATTTTCAACAGGGTCGAGGAGTGGCCCCTTGCCGAGCCGGCCGGGGCCGCGAAAGCGACGTCGGCCCCGCCCTCGAGCTGCGGGGAAAGTACCTGTTCTCGCATGGCGGCCCCTCCTGAGGCAGGCGCCATTTCTGTTCCTCCAGCGTCAACCTCCGCACGTCGTAGGTCAAGAGATGCATGAAATGCCTTTCACCCTTTTGTATACGTGAACGCCCCGTCGTACCCTCGAAACATGGGCGCCGTACCTGAGATGCAGACGGGTTGGACATTTCTCACCAACCATGCACGGGTGCTGGCCGCCATCGCCGACGATCCGGGCACCCGTATCCGCGACATAGCCGCGCGCTGCCGGCTCACCGAGCGCGCCGTTCAGAAGATCATTTCAGACCTGGAGCAGGACGGGTACCTCACCCACACCCGTCAGGGCCGTTCGAACGCGTACCGCATCGAAGAGGGCACCATCCTGCGGCATCCGGCCGAGGCCGGGCTGGCCGTGGAGGGCCTGTTGTCCCTCCTCGCCCAGCACGACGAGGGCGAGCGGCGCGGAAGTTCGTAGGGCTCCAGCAGCGCCCTTCGCGGGCGCACGTGGACAAGTGTGGATCTTCCGTTACAGGGGACTGGGAACGGAGACACACACGAGACCCATGGGCCCTGAGCGACCTGACGTGCTCCCGGCGGTCGCCGGTGGAGCACCTGGCACGGCAGACACCTCTTCCGTCGTACGGGGTCTCGTGGTCCGCCCCGCTACGGAGGAGCCCGATGACCACCGAGACCCGTCCACCGTCCGCATCGCCGAATCTGCGAACGCTGCCGGGTGTCTACGAGCCCCAGGACGACACCCGCCTGCTGACCGAGGCCATGCGGCGCGAGGACATCGGCCCCGGCACGGAAGTGCTCGACCTCGGCACGGGCAGCGGAGCCCTCGCCGTGGAGGCGGCGCGCCTCGGTGCCCGCGTCACCGCGGTCGACATCTCCTGGCGGGCGGTGGCGACCGCGCGCCTCAACGCGATGATCCGCCGTCAGAACATCACCGTGCGCCGCGGCGACCTCGTCTCCGCCGTGCCGGGCCGGTCCTTCGACCTGGTGGTGAGCAATCCGCCGTACGTGCCCTCGCCGGACAAGTGGCCGCCGAAAGGCGCGGCCCGTTCCTGGGACGCGGGGCCGGACGGACGACTGCTCCTGGACCGTATCTGTGCCGCCGCCCCCGCGGTGCTGCGGCCGTCGGGCGTCCTCCTCGTCGTGCACTCCGGCCTGTGCGACGTCGAGGCCACGCTGGAGCGTCTGACGTGCGCGGGGCTGAGCGCCTCGGTGACCGAGCGGGCGTTGATTCCGTTCGGACGGGTACTGCGGTCCCGACTGGCGTGGCTGCGCGCCCAGGGCCTGCCCGCCACCACAACGCTGGAGGAGCTGGTGGTCGTCCGTGCCGAAAACGCCTGAGCGTCCGCGCCGCGTCCGGATGGAGCGCAACGGTCCGCTGCTCGTCGAAGGCCCGGTCGAAGTGATCGGCGACGACGGCAGCGTGCACGTCTCCCGACGGTTCACCGTCGCCCTGTGCACCTGCCGGCGCAGCCGCACTTACCCCTGGTGCGACACCAGCCACCGCCGGCGCCGGAACCCGGCGGCCGATTCACCGTCCGACCGGACGCCCGATACGGAAGGGAACGCATGATGTCGGCTCGCCGTGAACCGCGGTCGGCCAGGCCGCCCCTGCCCACAGCGCGCGGACCGCTCTCCTCGGGTGTCATAGCCGCGTTGCGCCGCGCGGATCCGCCCTCCTGGAACGAATCCGAGGCCGCCCACGCCGATCCCTACGGAGCGGATCTCCAGCTCGCCCTGTACGTCCTGTACGAGCTGCACTACCAGGGCTTCGACGGCGTGGACGACGACCGTGAGTGGGACCCGGACCTCCTCCGTCCGCGCCGCGCCCTCGAACAGCGTTTCCTCGGCGCGCTGCGGGCCGATGTTCCCGGGCCCGTCCCGGTGCGGCGCGCGCTCGACGACCTCCTCGCCGAACCGGTCGGCGACGACGGCACGAGCGTCACCCACTATCTGCGGCGCGAGGGCGAACCACGGCACCTCGAGGAGTACGCGGCGCTGCGCTCGCTCTACCACCTCAAGGAGGCGGACCCGCACGCCTGGGTGATCCCCCGGCTCTTCGGGCGCGCCAAAGCGGCCATGGTGGCAGTGGAGTTCGACGAGTTCGGCGCCGGGCGCGCGGAGGAGATCCATGCCCGGCTGTTCGCCGATCTGATGGACGACCTCGGCCTGGACACCGCCTACGGGGCCTACCTGGACTCCGCCCCGGCCGAGGCCCTCGCCCCCGTGAACCTGATGTCCCTGCTGGGCCTGCACCGGGCCCTGCGCGGCGCGCTCGTCGGCCACTTCGCCGCAGTCGAGGTGACCTCGTCCCCGGGCTCACGCCGACTGGCCGAGGCCCTGCGCCGCGTCGGCGCCGGACCGGCCGCCGTCCGGTTCTACGACGAGCACGTGGAGGCGGACGCCGTACACGAGCAGGTCGTACGCCATGACGTGATCGGAGGTCTGCTGGAGAGCGAACCCTGGCTCGAGGCCGACGTCGTCTTCGGTATCCAGGCGACCAGCCTGCTGGAAGAGCGCCTCGGCCGCCGGCTCCTCGAAGCGTGGCGGGATGGCCGTTGCGCGCTGCGCACCACCTCGGCCGTGGCGGCCCGCGTCGAGCGGCCGCACTCCTCCACCGAGCGAGAAAGGCAGCACACATGAAGGACACCGGACAGCAGAACCCCGTCGAACAGCACCCCAGGCCGGACTTTCCGCAGCAGGACCAGCAGCACCCGGGATGGACCGGCCCCATGGACCCGCCGCCGGACCACGGCGAGGAGTCCTACCAGGGCAGTGGTCTGCTGACGGACCGGAAGACGGTTCTGACGGGCGGCGACTCCGGCATCGGCCGGGCCGTGGCGCTGGCCTACGCGCGCGAGGGCGCGGACGTCCTGTTCACCCATCTGCCCGAGGAGGCCGACGAAGCCCGCGAGACCTCCCGGCTCGTCGAGGACGCCGGCCGCAAGGCGATCGCGGTGGCCTGCGACATCCGCGACGAAGAACAGTGCCGCCGGCTCGTCGAACGCGCGGTGGCGGAGTTCGGCCGCATCGACATCCTGGTCAACAACGCCGCCTACCAGATGTCACAGCCGGACGGAATCGGTGCCATCTCGACCGAGCAGTTCGACCGCGTTCTGCACACGAACCTCTACGGCATGTTCTGGCTGTGCAAGATGGCTCTTCCGCACATTCCGGCCGGCGGCTCGATCATCAACACGACGTCCGTGCAGGCCTACAAGCCGAGCCCGCACCTCCTCGACTACGCCATGACCAAGGGCGCCATCGTCACCTTCACCCAGGGGCTGGCGCAGATGCTCGCCTCCGACGGCATCCGCGTCAACGCGGTGGCGCCGGGCCCCGTCTGGACCCCCCTGATCCCCGCGACGCTGCCGGACACCACCGAGTTCGGCAAGCAGGCGCCGCTGGGACGGCCCGCGCAGCCCGCCGAAATGGCCCCTGCCTACGTCTTCCTCGCATCCCAGCGGGCGAGCTTCATCACCGCGGAGATCCTGAACGCCACCGGCGGCACACCGCTGCCCTGACTCACCCCGCATCGGTTCGGCGGGCCGAGGCGCTTCGTCGCACCGGCGCGGGGCACTCGGGCCGCATGGACAACAACGCGGGCGAGCAGATGTCGTACTGGATGGAGACGGCGCCCCCGGGAAGCCTTCACCCGCCCCTGGGCACCGACGTCACCGTCGACGTGGCCGTGATCGGGGCGGGAATCGCCGGTCTCAGCGCCGCGTGGGAGCTGGCGCGTAGCGGCCGCAGCGTGGCGGTACTGGAGGCGGACCGGATCGCCGCGGGCGTCACCGGGCACACCACCGCCAAGCTGAGCGCTCTGCACACCCTCATCTACGACCGGCTGCGGCGTACCCGGGGCAGCGAGGGCGCGAAGCTGTACGCACGTTCACAGACCGAGGCGATCCAGCATGCCGCCGCAGTGGCGGACGAACTGGGCATCGACTGCGACTGGGAGGACACCGAGGCCTTCACCTTTGCCCAAGAAGGCGCGCGCGTCGACGAGTTGAGGGCCGAGGCGGACGCCGCTCGGGAGGCCGGTCTGCCCGCCGAGTTCGTGACCGAGACGGGGCTGCCGTTCCCCGTCGCCGGGGCGGTCCGCGTCGCGGAGCAGGCCCAGTTCCATCCGCGCAAGTATCTCCTCGCGCTCGCCGACGACCTGCGCGCTCAGGGCGCGCTGATCCACGAGCGCACCCGGGTCGAAGGCCTCAAGGAGGGGGAACCCTGTCGCCTCACGACCGAGGCGGGAGCGACGGTGACAGCCGCGGACGTGGTCGTCGCCACGCACTACCCGATCTTCGACCGGGCGCTGCTCTTCACCCGGCTGTCCCCCCGCCGCGAACTGGTCCTGGCCGCGCCCGTTCCCTCCGGCCTCGCCCCGCGCGGCATGTTCATCACCCCCGAACAGGGCACCCGCTCGCTGCGCACGGCCCCCTACCAGGACGGCGGGCGCCTGCTGATCGTCACCGGCGAGCACTTCACCCCCGGCACCGGCGACGCGGGGGAGCGCTTCGAACGGCTCGCCGACTGGGCAACCGGGCACTTCGGGCAGCTGACCTTCACCCACCGGTGGGCCACGCAGGACAACGACTCCACCGACTCCGTACCCCTCGTCGGTCCGCTGCACGCGGCGAGCCGGCATACGTACGTCGCCACCGGCTTCGGCGGCTGGGGCCTGAGCGGCGGCATCATGGCGGGCCGTCTCCTCGCGGACCTGATCGACGGCCGCGAGCCGCCGTGGAGCGGCCTGTACGACCCCCGCCGGGTGCGCACCGCGGTGCGTGAGGCGCCGGCCTTCCTCAAACACCAGGCCCAAGTCGCCCGGCACTTCATCGGCGACCGGCTCTCCTCGTCCTCGGATGTCTCCCTGGACCGGATCGCCGCCGGAGACGGCGCGGTCGTCCGGGTCGACGGCCGCCGCTGCGCGGTCTACCGCGACGAGGACGGCGGTGTGCACGCCGTCTCCGCGAGGTGTACGCATCTGGGCTGTCTGGTCGCCTTCAACCGGACGGAACGAGCCTGGGAGTGCCCCTGCCACGGCTCGCGCTTCGGGCCGGACGGAGAGATCCTCCAGGGACCGGCGACCCGGCCGCTCGAGCGCCGAGACATCTGACGCGGACGCGGTGCGCGGTCAGGTGTCCTGGCCGTCATCCCGCACGGCGCGTGTGCCGAGGCCGAGATGCTGTTCGAGTTCGCGCCGGATGTCGCTGCACAGATCGCCCGTGCGCGCCCACTCGATGATCAGCTCGGCCACATGCCGCAGCTTGATGTTGGTCCGCTGGGAGATGCTCCGCAGGACGTCCCAGCCCTCATCGGGCGTCAGGCCGCCCAGGGCGAGGATGACTCCTATCGCCTGATCCACCGTGGCGTGCGCGTGCACAGCGTGCTTGAGCTGGAGGTTCTCGTCCTCCAAGGCCACGACCTTGGTCACGACCTGTTCCAACGGATTCGGAGCGTCTTCCTGTCGGCTCGTGTCCGGCGTCAACATCGCCTCCGAAGTCTGGGGGAACCCGGTGTCACCGTTGCCATTACAGTCCCTGCCCCAGGCCTTCGGGGTAAGACATGCCGTCGCGACGGGAGCCGCTCCGCAGCCGAACGAGTGCCGCGTGCGGGCCGGGGGAGTGTTTCGCACCGCTGGGGTACTCGCTCCGCGGCCCAGCGGCAAGGCATGGCCAGAGCGGATCAGCGAATCCGGATTGAGGAGGCGTCCATGAGCCGGGAGTGGTGCGGGGAGCCCGAGGACACCCGGGAGGCCGCGTGACGGCGCCGGAGCGGCCGGATCCGAGCTCCTCCGAGGCCCCGGAGCGAGGTCCTGGCGAGAGGTTCGTGGACGCCGTCGACGCGCGGCTTCCGGTGACGGACGGCGCCGGAAGGCTGCTCCGCAAGGCCTTCCCCGACCACTGGTCCTTCTACCTGGGCGAGTTGGCGCTCTACAGTCTGATCGTGCTGGTGCTGACCGGCGTGTGGCTGACGCTGTTCTTCAAGCCGGAGATGCGGGAAGTGACGTACGCGGGACAGTACGTGCCGCTGCGGGGCGTGCGGATGTCGGAGGCCTTCGACTCCACCCTCCACATCAGCTTCGACGTCCGCGGCGGTCTGCTCATCCGGCAGATGCATCACTGGGCGGCGCTCGTCTTCGTCGCTGCCATCGGCCTGCACATGCTGCGGATCTTCTTCACCGGGGCCTTCCGCAGGCCCCGGGAGATGAACTGGGTCATCGGTCTCACACTGTTCGTGCTCGCGCTCGCCGAGGGCTTCGCGGGCTATTCGCTGCCGGACGACCTGCTCTCCGGTACGGGGCTGCGGATCGCGCAGGGCATCATGCTGTCCATCCCGATCGTGGGCACGTATGTGAGCATGTTCGTGTTCGGCGGCGAGTTTCCCGGGCATGAGATCATCCCCAGGCTCTACGGCCTGCACATCCTGCTGCTGCCCGGCGCGCTGATCGCTCTGGTCACCGTGCATCTGATCCTGGTCTTCTATCTCAAGCACACCCAGTGGCGCGGACCGGGCAGGAGCAACAGGAACGTCGTCGGCAAACCGCTCTTCCCGCAGTTCGCCGTCTCCTCGGTCGGCCTCTCCCTCATCGTCTTCGGAGTGCTGACCCTGCTCGGCGGTATCGGCCAGATCAACCCGGTGTGGACGTACGGCCCCTACCGCCCGGACCAGGTGTCCACCGGCTCCCAGCCCGACTGGTACGTCGGTTTCCTCGAGGGCTCCCTGCGGCTGGTGCCGCCCTGGGAGACGAACATCGCCGGGCACACCATCATGTGGAACGTCCTGCTGCCGGCCGTGGTCCTGCCCACGCTGCTCTTCGCCGTCCTCTACCTCTACCCCTTCGTCGAGCAACGGCTGACGGGCGAGGGGCACCACGAACAGCACCTGTGCGACCGGCCGCGCGAACGGCCCGTCCGTACCGGACTCGGCGTCGCCGGCATCACCTTCTACGGTGTCCTCCTGCTGGCCGGGGGCAACGACGTCGTGGCGCAGTCGTTCCGTATCTCGGTGAACACACTGACCTGGGTGCTGCGCATCGGCCTCGTCGTGGCGCCCGTCCTGGCGTTCATGCTCGCCCGGCGGCTGTGCCACGCCCTGCTGGAAGCCGAACGGGAACGTCTGGAGGAGGGCGAGGAGTCCGGCGAGGTACGGCAGTCCGTGGAAGGCGGCTACGAGAGCAGCCACCGCCCCGTCGAGGACTTCCGGCCGGGCGCACCGAGAACGCCGGAGGCGGTCACTGCCGCGGATCGGCGCCCCGGCCCACGTACTGGAACACCATCCCCAGAACACCGCGCGCCAGCACACCGACACCGATGAGGAACAGCCACAGCCCGTAGACCACACCCATGCACAGCACGGCGAAGCCCAGGGCCGTGATCACCGGCCACGGGCTGTGCGCGGGGAAGAACTCCAAGGGCCCGGCGCCGTCGGCCACTTCGGCATCGGTACGGTCCTGTGGGCGTCGTCCCCTGCGCCGATAGGTCATCGCGCAGAAGAACGAGATCAGTGCGGCCATCAGGAACGCGATCACCAGGGCCGCCGTGCCGGCCGGATCGCCGCCGGACCACCAGCCGTAGAGGGCGGCGGTACTCGCGAAGAACGCCGCGACGCCACCGAAGAGCAAGGCCTCGACCTTCATCGCAGTCCCTCCTCCTTCGCCTGCTTGACGATCTGCGGGTGGTGCAGATCGAAGGCGGGCGACTCCGACCTGATCCGGGGAAGGGCGAGGAAGTTGTGGCGCGGCGGCGGGCAGGACGTCGCCCATTCCAGTCCGCGCCCGAAACCCCAGGGGTCGTCCACGTCCACACGCCGCCCGTGCCGTGCCGTGTGCCAGACGTTGTACAGGAACGGCAGGGTGGAGACACCGAGCAGGAACGCGCCCGTCGACGAGAGGGTGTTGAGGGTCGTGAAGCCGTCGGAGGGCAGGTAGTCCGCGTACCGGCGAGGCATTCCCTCCTCACCGAGCCAGTGCTGCACCAGGAAGGTCAGCTGAAATCCGGGGAACAGCAGCCAGAAGTGCAGCTTGCCGAGCCGCTCGTCCAGCATTTTCCCGGTGAACTTGGGCCACCAGAAATAGAAGCCGCCGAACATCGCGAAGACGACGGTGCCGAAGAGCACGTAATGCAGGTGCGCCACGATGAAGTACGAGTCGGTGAGATGGAAGTCCAGTGGCGGGGAGGCGATGAGGACGCCGCTGAGGCCGCCGAGAAGAAAAGACGTCAGGAATCCGAGCGCCCACAGCATCGGGGTCTCGAACGAGAGGGACCCCTTGTTCATCGTGCCGATCCACGCGAAGAACTTGATGCCGGTGGGGACGGCGATCAGGAACGACATCAAGGAGAAGAACGGCAGCAGCACCGCGCCGGTGGCGAACATGTGATGGGCCCAGACAACCGCCGACAGCATGGTGATGGCGATGGTCGCGCCGATCAGCGGCAGATATCCGAAGAGGGGCTTGCGGGAGAACACCGGGAGGATCTCCGAGATGATCCCGAAGAAGGGCAACGCCACGATGTAGACCTCCGGATGCCCGAAGAACCAGAACATGTGCTGCCACAGGATGGCCCCGCCGTTCGCCGCGTCGAAGACGTGCGCGCCGAATTTCCGGTCCGCTTCCAGGGCCAGCAGAGCCGCCGTGAGGACGGGGAAGGCGGGCAGTACCAGAATCGAGGTGAACAGCACGTTCCAGGTGAAGATCGGCATCCGGAACATCGTCAGCCCGGGGGCGCGCAGACAAAGGATCGTGGTGATGAAGTTGACCGCCCCGAGGGTGGTGGACACCCCGGTCACCACCAGGCCCATCACCCACAGATCGCCTCCCGCGCCGGGGGAGTGGTAGGCGCTGTTCAGGGGCGCGTAGGCGAACCAGCCGAAGGCCGCCGCGCCGCCCGGCACCACAAAGCCCGACACCACCATCAGGCCGCCGAACAGATACATCCAGTACGACAGGGCGTTGAGGCGCGGGAAGGCCACGTCGGGCGCGCCGATCTGCAGGGGCATCACCGCGTTCGCGAAGCCGGCGAACATCGGGGTCGCGAAGAGCAGCATCATGATTGTGCCGTGGATGGTGAACAGCTGGTTGTAGGTGTGTTCGTTCATGAACTGCAGCCCGGGGCGGGCGAGTTCGGCCCGCATGGCCAGCGCCAGCAGGCCGGCGAACAGGAAGAAACAGAAAGCGGTGACCATGTAGAGGCGGCCGATCACCTTGTGATCGGTCGTCGAGGCCAGACGCAGCAGCGTGCGGCCCAGGGAGGAGTGGGTGGGCGGTTGTCGCCGGTCGACGTCGTCTCGTTCCGACAGTTCAGTCATCGTCCTCCTCCGCGGGCCCGTCCGGCGTCCGGCTGCCCGGCGGTGTCGCGGGAGACAGGCCGGCCGGACGCGGGAAAGCGCCTGGCGAGTGCCCCGGCCGTCCCGCGGGAAACGGGCCGTATGCCCGGCGACGCTACCGCCGCCGCCCCGGCGTCCGTCCTCGCCACGCCCTCCTGTCCGCCGTCGGAGGTCCCTGGCGGGCGGCGGCCGGGGTCCCTGGGTCCGTCGGGGGCGGCGGCCGTGGTGTCGGTGGACGCGGGGCGGGTACTCCGCGGCGGCATGAAGGCACTCGTACTGAACTGCACACTCAAGACGTCTCCGGACCCCTCCAACACCGAGGCGCTGGCCCACGTCGTGGTCGAGCAGCTCGAGAAGGAGGGAGTCATCGTCGATGTCGTACGGGCCGTCGACCTCGACATCGCACCGGGCGTGACCAGCGACGCGATCCGTGCGGGTGACGCCTGGCCGGGCGTGCACGAGAAGCTGCTCCGATCCGAAATCCTCGTCATCGCCTCGCCGACCTGGCTCGGTCGTCCGTCGTCCGTCGCCCAGCGGGTCCTGGAGCGGATGGACGCCATGCTGTCCGAGACCGACGACGAGGACCGGCCGGTGGCCTACAACCGGGTCGCCGGTGTGGTCGTCACCGGGAACGAGGACGGCGCGCACCATGTGATCAGCGAGGTCTCGGGCGCCCTCGCGGACATCGGCTACACGATTCCGGGCCAGGCATGGACGTACTGGCATCTGGGCCCCGGCCCCGGACCCGACTACCTCGAAGAGGAGCGCGGCCGTGAGTGGTCGCACCGGACGGGGCGGGCCATGGCGGCCAATCTGTACGGCGTCGCCCAGGCACTGGCGGCGCGCCCCCTGGAGGCTCCCCCGCAGTAGGGATTAGCGGTTTCGGAGGTGGGGTACTCGGCGCCCATGATCACTACGGCGTATCAGCACTACGAAATGGCCATGTCGAACGCGGCGATCGGCGCGTTGGGGGCCTTCATCGGCGGTCTCGTCATCGCCGGTGCGCTGGTGTGGGCGGTCCGACTGGGGATCAAGGTGCGGCGGCGTGAGTCGGTCCCTCCCGGGAGCCATGAACATCCCGAGGTGCCGGAGACCGGGCCCGTTCAGGAAACCCGGGAATTCCGGGAGCCGGACGAGGTGCCGCGGGCTTCGGACGAGAGCGAGCGGCTCAGGCCGCAGAATCTTCACGCGTCCGGAAGCAAACGTGCCGAGAACCAGCAGCGACCGCGCTGGGATCCTGGTTCCAGCGGTTCCTTTGGAAGCGGCGGACCGGGCAGGACATGACCCGTCGGGAAAGCGAGTGTGTCCCGGCTGAAACGGGGATCATCGGGTACCCGCCGCCCATGCGCAACATTCTGCCGCGCCCGCTACGGCGCAAGAAGCCGGCCAGCACCGCCACCGACGAGGTCCTGGAAGAGGTGAAGCAGCAGGGCGAGGAGGACGACACCGACACGGCGAAAGGCACATCGGGAGGATCAGGCGACCCGATCACGCCGAGCCTGAGTGCGAACAGGAAGACCGTAAAGGGACACCCCTCCGACTGAGCCGCCCGGCAAAGGACCCTTTCCGTGGACCACACTCAGGCACCCGTCCTCGAAGCGCTGCGGCGCTATCACGACGAAGGCCAACTGCCCTTCACACCGCCCGGACACAAACAGGCACGCGGCGCCGATCCGCGGGCCCGGGCGCTGCTCGGAGAGGCGACATACCGTTCCGACCTCCTCGCCTCCGGTGGTCTCGACGACCGGCGCATGACGGGCAACGTCCTGAAGCGGGCCGAGGAGCTGATGGCGGACGCTGTCCACGCCGAGCACACCTTCTTCACCACTTGCGGAAGCTCGCTCTCCGTCAAGGCGGCCATGCTGGCGGTCGCGGGACCCGGCGAGCAGCTGATCCTCGGCCGCGACGCCCACAAGTCGGTGATCTCCGGCCTGATTCTCTCCGGTATCGAACCCGTCTGGGTCGACCCCCAGTGGGACGCGGAACAGCGCTTCGCCCACGCCCCCGGCCCGGAGGCTTTCGAGGAGGCGCTCGCCCGCCACCCCGACGCGCGAGGAGCCCTGGTCACCAGCCCCACCCCGTACGGCAGCTGCGCGGACCTGGGCCGGCTCGCGGAACTCTTCCACGCGCATGACCTGCCGCTTCTCGTGGACGAGGCATGGGGCGCACACCTGCCGTTCCACTCCGCTCTGCCCTCTTGGGCGATGGACGCAGGCGCCGACGTGTGCGTGACCAGCATCCACAAGATGGGCAGCGGACTGGAACAGGGTTCCGTCTTCCACCTCCAGGGTCCGCTGATCGAACCGACGACCCTGCAGTCCCGTGCCGACCTGTTCGGCACCACCAGCCCCTCCGTTCCCATCTTCGCGGGCCTGGACGCCTGGCGCCGCCAGATGGTGCTGCACGGCGAGGAGCTGCTGGACGGCGCGCTCCGGCTCGCCGCGGAGGTGCGTACCGACATCGAGAAAATCCCGGGCCTGCACGTCCTCGGCTACGACGACCTCGTCGGTACGGGCCTGTCGGTGGACTTCGATCCGCTGCCCACGGTCATCGACGTCAGTTCCCTGGGCACGACCGGCTACCGTGCCGCCGACTGGCTGCGCCGGGAGCACCGTGTCGACATGCATCTCGCCGACCACCGGCGCATCAGCGCCCAGCTCACCCACGCCGACTCGCCGGAGACCACGGGCCCGTTGCTCGACGCCCTGCGTGACCTCGCCGAGCACGCCGACGAACTGGCCGCCGGACTGCCGGACATCGTCGTACCGTCCGGGGACGAGATGCGGATGGAGCAGGCCGTCCGGCCCCGGGAGGCGTACTTCGGGCCCGCGGATGCCGTGCCGATCGAGCGGGCGGTGGGCCGGATCGCGGCCGAAATGATCACCCCGTATCCGCCGGGCATCCCGGCGGTCCTGCCGGGTGAGCGGTTCACCCAGCCCGTGCTGGACTACCTGCGCACCGGTCTGCACGCGGGCATGAACCTTCCCGACGCCGACGACCCGGAGCTGCGCACGATCAGGGTGCTTCACTGAGCAGCCGCACAAGGCGACGGGGCCGCGATGGCGGCCCCGTCCCGCTGGCAGCCGTGGTCACGGGTGCATGAGGATCTTCACGGCGTCGTCCTCCTTGCGCTGGAAGATCTCGTAAGCGTGCGGCGCGTCGTCCAGTGGCAGATGGTGGGTGGCGAAACCGTCCACGCCGAGCGGGTCCTTGTCGGTGAGCAGCGGCAACAGGTCGTCCACCCAGCGGCGCACGTTGGCCTGTCCCATCCTGAGCTGAATCTGCTTGTCGAACATGGTCAGCATCGGCAGCGGGTCGGCGGCTCCGCCGTAGACGCCGCTGACCGAGATGGTGCCGCCACGCCGTACGAGGTCGATGGCCGTCCGCAGCGCGGCGAGCCGGTCCGTGCCGGCCTTCTCCGCCAGCCGGGACGCAAGGCCCCGCGGCAGAACGCCGGCCGCCTGCTGGGCCATCCGTCCCAGCGGACTGCCATGGGCTTCCGCGCCCACGGCGTCGATCACCGCGTCGGGACCGCGTCCATCGGTACGGTCACGAATGGCCCCGACCAGATCGTCGGTGCTGTCGAACTCCGACAGGTCGAACGTCTGGACCCCGCGCTCCCGCGCCCGGTTCAGCCGGGTGGCGACGAGGTCGACGCCGAAGACCCTCTCCGCGCCCTGGTGCAGCGCGATCCGGCACGCCATGTCGCCGATCGGCCCGAGCCCGAGCACGGCGACCGAACCGCCGGGCGGCACATCGGCGTAGCGGACAGCCTGCCACGCGGTGGGCAGCACGTCCGACAGATAGACGAAGCGGTCGTCGGCGGGACCCTCCGGCACCTTGATCGGCCCGTACTGGGCCTGCGGCACCCTCAGATACTCGGCCTGCGCGCCGGGCACCGCCCCGTACAGCTTGGTGTAGCCGAAGAGCGCCGCGCCCATGCCCTCCTCGGTGACCTGCGTGGTCTCGCACTGGGTCGGCAGACCCGACGCACACATCCAGCAGTGTCCGCAGGCGATCTGGAAGGGGATCACGACCCTGTCTCCCGGCCGCAGCCCCGGAACCTCCGGACCGGTCTCCTCCACGATGCCCATCGGCTCGTGGCCCAGGATGTCGCCCGGGGTCATGAAGGGTGTGAACACCTCGTACAGATGCAGGTCGGAGCCGCACAGTCCGGTCGACGTGATACGGACGACCGCGTCCGTGGGCTCCTTGATCGTCGGGTCCGGAACCGTGTCCACGCTCACGTTCCGCTTGCCCTGCCAGGTGACGGCCCTCATCGCTGTGCGCTCCTCTCGGTGGCGTACCCACGGGCGCGAGTCGCGCCCGGAGGGGGCATGGCGGCCGAGTACCCGTCAAGCGACACCGCAGACGGACATCGGGGTTTCTCGGCGGGGCCAAGGGGGACTCGGTCTCGGTAGCCGAAAGACGGCAGTACCGGAAAGAGGCGGTCCCGAGCGGGACCGGACGCAGAAAGAAGATGAAGCGCCGTGACCCCCGACGTCAGCAGGAAGATCACCATCCGTGGGCCCGAGACGGGCTGGGCGAAGGCACGTCGCCGGCGCGGGAGCGGCCCACGTACCTGTCTTCCGGCGACGGCTGACCGGGGTGCCACGCAGGACCCGGCGGGCTCCGAGGGGAACATCATCAGGGGCGAGGACTGACCGGCTGCCCCGCGCGGGAGACCAGGAGCCAGCGGGAAACCAAAAGGGGAAGGTAGGAGAGAAGGGAAGAAGAGGGGCCGGAGAGACAGCTGAGCGTCTCTCCGGCCCATTTCGCGCCTGCGGCCCGCAGGTGCGGGCCGCAGGTCTGAACCGCCGGTGGCAGGGGACTCGCCAGGTGTACGCGAGAGGGCCGGGGCAGGGACACGATGAGACTGCGGACGAGTGACGCCGACGGGGCCGGGATCAGACGCGTCCGCTGCGGCCGTGGATTCCGCTACCTCGACATCTCGGGGCGTCCCATCACCGACGCCGAGGAGAAGGAGCGCCTGCGGCGGCTCGCCGTCCCGCCCGCTTGGCAGGACGTCTGGATCTGTCCCTGGCCCAACGGTCACATCCAGGCGAAGGGAACCGACGCCGCCGGCCGGCGCCAATACCTGTACCACCCGGAATTCCGCGAGCAGCAGGAGGCGGCCAAGCACGAACACGTCCTCGAGGTCGCCGAGGCGCTCCCCAAGCTGCGCGCGCACGTCGCCGACGGCCTCGGTGAGCGGGGCCTCAGCCGCGAGCGGGTCCTGTCCTGCGCGGTCCGGCTGCTCGACCTCGGCTTCTTCCGGGTCGGCAGTGACGCCTACCAGCGCGACAACGGGTCGTACGGACTGACCACGCTGCTGAAGGAGCACGCCGGCTGCCGGCGCGGGGAGGTGTCCTTCAGCTATCCCGCCAAGCACTCCCGGACGCTGACCCGTTCCCTGGTGGACCCGCCCGCCTACCGGGCCCTGTGCGCACTGCTGCGCCGGCAGGGCGGCGGCTCGCGGCTCTTCGTGTACTGGGAGGGGAACGCCTGGCACGAGGTGCACGCGGAGCATCTCAACTCCTATCTGCGCGAGCACGCCGGGAAGGACGTCACCGCGAAGGATTTCCGGACGTGGCACGCCACCGTGCTGGCGGCGGTCGCGCTCGCCGTGTCGTCGCGGGTGAGCGGTGAGTCGAAGGCGGTCCGCAAGCGGGCGATCACCCGTGCCATCCGTGAGGTCAGTGAGTACCTGGGGAACACACCGGCGGTGTGCCGGGCCTCGTACATCAACCCACGCGTGATCGAACTCTTCGAGGAAGGCCGGACCATCGCGCCGGCTCTCGACCGGCTGGGGGACGGAGTCGCCTTCGGCCGGCCGGCCACGCAGGGACCCGTCGAGGAGGCGGTGCTGCGCCTGCTGACCCCGTCCGGATGAAGCCGCCCGGGTCGGGATGCCGTGTGAAGAAGGGCGGCAAGGGAACCCGGATGGTCCCGAAGCTCCGTCACGGAGGTTTCAGTCATGGCTGGTCACGGCTCATCCAGCAAGAAGATCGTCGTCACCGGGGCCACCGGCAACGTGGGCACCAGCGTGGTACGCCTCCTGAGCGAGGATCCCTCGGTGGAATCCGTGCTGGGACTGGCGCGGCGGATCCCGGACTGGTCGCTGCCCGGCACCACCTGGCAGGGCGTCGACCTCGACGAGGACATCGACCTGGCCGGCCTCTTCCGCGGGGCGGACGCCGTGATCCACCTCGCGTGGAAGTTCCAGCCCGCCCGGGAACCCGCGGTCACCTGGCGCACCAACGTCCTCGGCAGCGTCAAGGTCTTCCGCGCCGTCGCGGAGGCGGGTGTCCCGGCGCTGATTCACGCCTCCTCCGTGGGGGCCTACTCCCCGGGCACGGAGGAGCGCGCCGTCGACGAGTCCTGGCCGACGCA
Organism: Streptomyces sp. NPDC048415; assembly: GCF_040651675.1. Lineage (NCBI taxonomy): Bacteria > Bacillati > Actinomycetota > Actinomycetes > Kitasatosporales > Streptomycetaceae > Streptomyces > Streptomyces sp. NPDC048415. Next base: position 68,163 of record NZ_JBEZKJ010000008.1, read on the forward strand.
CGGCTGGCCCGAGGCCGCGTACACCCGCGAGAAGGCGTACGTGGAACGCGTCCTCGACATCTTCGAGCGGGACCACCCCGGGATACGGGTCGTACGGATGAGGCCCGCCTTCCTGTTCAAGCGGGAGTCGGCCAGCGAACAGCGGCGCATCTTCGGCGGGCGTTTCCTGCCGGGCCCGCTGCTCAGGCCGGAGCTGCTGCCGATCGTGCCGGACATTCCGGGGCTGCGCTTCCAGGCGCTTCACACGGACGACGCCGCGCGGGCGTATCTCCTGGCGGCGCTCGGCAAGGCGCGGGGCCCGTTCAATCTCGCCGCCGACCCGCCGCTGGACGCCGCTGTCCTCGGCGAGCTCTTCCACTCGCGGACCGTGCGGGTGCCCAGCACGGTCGCGCGCTCGGGACTCGCCGCCGCCTGGGGGCTGCACCTCGTGCCGGCGTCCCCGAACCTGTTCGACGCCGTGCTGCGGCTGCCGTTGATGGATTGCGAGCGGGCCCATTCCGAACTGGGCTGGGCTCCCAGGCACACGGCCGTCGAGGCCCTGGAGGAGATGCTGGCCGGCGTGCGTCACGGAGCGGGCGCGGACACCGCCCCGCTCGCGGGCCGGGCGGTGGGCTGAACGCCAGGCCCCAGGTAGGCTTCCCGGTGTGCGCCCAGGGGGAGCGCACCGGGTGATCATGCACAGCGCGGGTGCCCGGTTCAGGCACGGCCAAACGGGAGGAACCGGCGTTGCACGTCCAGGACTGGCTCGAGACGGTGCCCGCGGTCAGCATCTACGCGCTGGTGGGACTGGTCATCGGCCTGGAGAGCCTGGGCATCCCGTTGCCCGGAGAGATCATCCTGGTCTCGGCGGCGCTGCTCTCCTCGCAGCACTCGGGCATCAACCCTGTCATCCTCGGGGCGTGCGCGAGCCTCGGAGCGATCGTCGGCGACTCCATCGGCTATGCCATCGGCCGTAAGGGCGGACGCCCGCTGCTGGCCTGGCTCGGCGCGAAATTCCCCAAACACTTCAGCGAGGGCCATGTCGCCACCGCCGAGCGGTCCTTCCAGAAGTGGGGCATGTGGGCCGTCTTCTTCGGCCGTTTCATCGCCCTGCTGCGGATCTTCGCGGGCCCGCTCGCGGGTGTGCTGCGGATGCCGTACTGGAAGTTCCTCACCGCCAACGTGCTCGGCGGCGTCATCTGGGCCGGCGGCACCACCGCGGTCATCTACTACGTCGGTGTCGTCGCCGAGTCCTGGCTCAAGCGCTTCTCCTGGCTGGGCCTGGTCGCGGCGCTGCTCATCGGACTCGCCTCGATGTTGATCGTGAGGCGCAAGGCGAAAAAGGCGACGGCGGAGCGCGCGGCGACCGAGGCGGAGCCTGTCGCGGCACCGGCCGCTGAGTGAGTCACCGGGGCGGGGCCTGTCGCGGCACCGGCCGGTGAGTGAGTCACTGGGCGGAGTCGGTTGGGGTGGCGCCGCTGAGTGAGTCACCTGGGCGGAGCCGGTCGGGGTGCCGCCGGTGAGTGAGTCACTCGGGGCGAGGCCGGTCGCGGCGCCGCCGCCGCATGAGTCGGAGGCTGAGCTCGTCGCTGCGCCCGCCGCCGACCACGTCACCGGGCCGCCGACCACGTCACCGGGTCGCAGACCACGTCACCGGGTCGCAGACCACGTCACCGGGTCGCAGACCACGTCACCGGGTCGCAGACCAAGTCACCGGGTCGCAGACCAAGTCACCTGTGCTGCATACCAAGTCACCGGTGCCGCCGACTCAGTCACCGGAGCCGGGGCCCCGGCGGCGTCACCTCTCCTCGTGCGCCGCCCGGTGCGCCTTCGCCAGTTCGACGTACAGCGTGCCGTTCAGTGAGATGCCCTCGCGCTCCTCGTCGGTCAACTGTCGCTTGACCTTGGCGGGGACGCCCGCGACGAGCGAGCCCGGCGGCACCCGCATCCCCTGCGGGACCAGGGCCTGCGCGGCCACCAGCGAACCGGTGCCGATCACCGCGCCATTGAGCACCGTGGCGCCCATGCCGATCAGACAGTCGTCCTCGACGGTGGCGCCGTGCAGCACGGCGTTGTGCCCGATGGAGACCCGCTCGCCGACGCTGATGGGGAAGCCGGGGTCCACATGAAGGCTGCAGTTGTCCTGCACATTGCTGCCGGCGCCGATGGCGATCGGGCCGCAGTCGGCGCGCAGCACCGCCCCGTACCAGACGCTCGCGCCGGGGTGCAGCGTGACCTCCCCGATCACCACGGACGTGGGCGCCACGAACGCCTCGGGGTCCACCCGCGGATCCTTGCCGCCGATCCCCATGATCAGCGCCTGCTGCGTCATCACCGTCTCCCCGTCTCTTCCCTGATCGCTACACCGGCACCGTATGCCATCGCACCGCGCCCCGGTGGGGCGAAGATCACAGGCCTACGATCACATCGGCGCTGCCCGCGCTGAGTACCGTGAGCGGGTGCCCAGGAGCAAGAACACGTTCTCATCATGGCGACGCGGCCTCGCGCAGCGCGTCGTCCACGCGGGCTGGGCCTGGGCGCAGCGCACGGGGGCGGTCACGGCGGAGCGCCCTGGACGGCTCCGCTTCGGCGCGATGGGAACAGGTACCAGACTGGCCTTCCCGCTGGGCACGGTCTTCGGCGAACCGTGGATCCATCTCGGCTCCCACTGCATCGTCGCCGAACAGGTCACACTGACCGCCGGTCTGATGCCCGACCTCGACCTCGGTCCGGACCCGATCCTGCGGATCGGCGACGGTGTCGTGCTCGGCCGAGGCAGCCATGTCATCGCAGACACGACGGTCACGATCGGCAGCGACTGCTACTTCGGGCCGTATGTGTACGTCACCTCCACGAACCACTCCTACGACGATCCGCACGAGCCCATCGGCAAGCAGTGGCCGCGCATGGAACCCGTGCGCATCGGGCCGGGCTGCTGGATCGGGACCGGCGCGGTGATCCTGCCGGGCGCGCGGATCGGGCGGAACGTCGTGGTGGCGGCCGGTGCGGTGGTACGAGGTGTGGTGCCCGACCACGCGGTTGTGGCGGGCGCCCCCGCACGCGTCGTGCGCCGCTGGGACCCCGTGAGGGGCTGGCAGCCGCCGCTGCGGACACCGGCGCCGGTGCCGATTCCCGACGGGGTGACGCCGGAGCAGTTGCTGGCGCTGTCGGGGCTCGACGACGAGGCGGTGGCGCGCCTCGCGGAGCTGGACCTCGAGGCCGAGGGCGCCTCCGGGGACGTACCCGCCGAGTCCTGAGCCGGCCGGGCCTCAGCCCGTCGCCAGCAGGACCGTGCCGACCAGGGCCAGGCCCGCGCCCGCCGCCTGCATCCCGCGCAGCCGTTCGCGGAGGATGCCGCGCGCGGCCAGGGCCGTGACCACCGGGTAGAGCGAGGCGAGGACGGCGGCCACGGTGACCGGGCCGTGCTGGGCGGCGACGGAGTAGGTGCCGTTGGCCGCGACATCGGCGAGGCCGACGAAGGCGAGCGCGGGGAGAGAGTGCCAGGGGAAGCCGCCCTCGGGAAGCGCCGGGGCGCCGCGCTTCACGGAGACCAACAGTGCCGTGCCGCCGGTGACGACGTTGGTCACGCGCTGGACGAAGAGCGCGAGGAACAGCCCGGTGACCGACGACGACGCCTCCGCAATCAGCGCGAACACCGTGCCGAAGCCGAGCGCCGCGAGCAGCGTGAGGAGGACCGCCTGCCGCTGCACGGGGGCGCCCCGCAGCTGGGGCCCGCCCGCGAGGACGACGCCCACGATGGCGACCGCGATCCCCGCGAACTGTGTGAGCCCGGGACGCTCGCCGAGGACGAGTCCCACGGTGACGGGGACGGCCACGGCCAGCGAGCCGAGCGGGGAGACGACTCCCATCGGGCCGAGGGCGAGCGCCTTGTAGAAGGAGAGCAGCGCGACCGGGCCCACCAGGCCGGCGGCGAACGCGAACCAGAGTTGCGGTCCTGCCGCGCTCCAGCCCCCGGTGGCGACCACGATCGCGCCCAGCACCGCCGCCGCGATCGCCTGGGAGACGACGACCACCGTGAGTGCGGGCGTACGCCGGGTCAGCAGCCCTCCGCCGAAGTCGGCCAGGCCCCACAGGAGGCTCGTGGCCAGGGCGAAGAGTGCTGTCACGGGATGCCTCGCAGTACAGTTCGGTGAACGATCGGGTGCACCACACCATAGTTCACCGGATTGAACTCTGTCATCCAGAATATTGGACGGAATGTGTCGGACCTCGACCTGCTGACTCAATCCCTGGCGCGCAATATGAAGCGCTGGCGCACCGAGCGCGGCTTCACCCTGGAAGCCCTCGCCGCACGCGCCGGAGTCAGCCGCGGCATGCTCATCCAGATCGAGCAGGCCCGCACCAACCCCAGCATCGGCACGGTCGTCAAGATCGGCGACGCCCTCGGCGTCAGCGTCACCACCCTGCTCGACTACGAGCAGGGCCCCAAGGTCCGTATCGTCCCGGCCGAGCAGGCCGTACGGCTGTGGCACACCGACGCGGGCAGCTACAACCGGCTCCTCGCGGGCACGGAGGCCCCCGGCCCCCTGGAAATGTGGGACTGGCGGCTCATGCCCGGCGAGGGCAGCCCTTCGGACCCGCACCCCGCCGGCACGGTCGAACTCGTCCATGTCACGGCGGGCGAACTCACGCTCACCGTCGACGGCGTGGAGCACCGCGTCCCGACCGGAGCGAGCGCCTCGTTCGAGGCCAACACCCCACACCGGTACGCCAATGACGGCGACGTGCCGATGGAAATGGTCATGGCGGTGTCCGTCCCGCTCGTGCACTGAGACGCCCCTCGGGCCGCGCCGGCGCTGCTGTTAGCGTGCCGTCATGCGCCCACCCATCGGACACTTCGACCTTTCCAAGGCCGCTCCCGACTCCCTCGACGAGCTCACCCGCCCGGTCGCAGACGCCGTACGCGACTGGCGGGGCAGCATCCCCGCCGACCAGATCATCTACGTCGACACGGACCCGGAGTGGGCCGACACCGCCACGTTCGTCGAGCACTACGGCCGGGAGCTGCTCGACCAGTCCGCCAACTGCGTGGTCGTCGCCGGCAAGCGCGGCGGCGAGACCACGCTCGCCGCGTGTGTCGTCCTGTCCACGACGCGCGTCGACGTCAACGGAGCCGTGCGCCGCCAACTCGGCGCCCGGAAGGCCTCGTTCGCGCCGATGGACACGGCGACCGGGGAGACCGGCATGGAGTACGGCGGCATCACGCCGCTCGGACTCCCCGGTGACTGGCCCGTGTTGGTGGACGCGGCTGTCGTCGAGCTGCCGTACGTGCTCGTGGGCAGCGGCCGACGGCGCGGAAAGCTGCTGGTACCGGGGAAGGTGTTCGCGGAGCTCCCGAACGCTGTGGTGCTGGAAGGACTGGGCGTGGCCTGACTTCCTTGGGCGCCTCCTGCGGGCCCTGGCGCAATGCCCGGTCAGGCGGCCGAGTGATGTGCCAGCGTCAGATGAGGGTCCGTTTCGCCCGGCCTGGGTGTCGGATCGGCGTGCACCAGGGCCGCGGTGAGCTTCGGTACGGCGTGCAGCAGGGCGTGTTCGGCCTCGACGGCGATGTGGTGGGCCTGACGTACGCTCACCTCGCCGTCCACGACGACCGCCACCTCGGCGCGCAGCCGGTGTCCGATCCAGCGCAGCCGCAGCTCACCTACCGCGCGCACGCCCGGCACCTCCCGTAGCGCCCGTTCGGCACGGTCCACCAACTCCGGGTCCACGGCGTCCATCACCCGCCGGAACACCTCGCGGGCGGCGTCGCGCAGCACCAGCAGGATCGCGGCCGTGATCGCCAACCCCACCAGCGGGTCGGCGAGTCGCAGGCCGAGCGCCGCGCCGCCCGCGCCCACCAGCACGGCGAGTGAGGTGAATCCGTCCGTCCGCGCGTGGAGTCCGTCGGCGACGAGCGCGGCGGAGCCGATCTCGCGGCCGACGCGAATGCGGTGGCGGGCGACCCACTCGTTGCCGAGGAAGCCGATCAGCGCGGCTGCCGCGACCACCGGGATGTGCCGCACGGGGCGCGGGTCGAGCAGCCGGTCGACCGCCGTCCAGGCCGCGAAGGTCGCCGACGCGGCGATCGTCAGCACGATCACGATGCCCGCGAGGTCCTCCGCCCGACCGTAGCCGTACGTGAAGCGTCGCGTCGCCGCGCGGCGGCCCAGCACGAAGGCGATCCCGAGCGGCAGGGCCGTCAGCGCGTCGGCGGCGTTGTGCACGGTGTCACCGAGCAGCGCGACCGACCCCGACATCACGACAACGAACCCCTGCGCCAAGGCCGTTGTCCCGAGGACGGCCAGGGAGGCCCAGAGCGCCCGCATGCCTCGGGCCGACGACTCCAGCGCGGAGTCGATTTTGTCGGCGGTCTCGTGGGAGTGGGGGGCTAGGAGGTGGCGCAGGCGACTCGCGAGGGTGGGGTGGGGGTGGGGGTGGGCATGCGCGTGCTCGGATGCGTGGGTGTGGGCGTGGGCGTGGGCGTGACCGGGTGTGTGGGCACGATCCTGCTCGTGGGTGTGTGTGGGGCCCTGGCCGGGCTCGTGGGTGTGTGTGGGGCCCTGGCCGGGCTCGTGGTTGTGCGTGGCGCCACGGCCGGGCTCGTGGGTGTGTGTGGGGCCCTGGCCGGGCTCGTGGTTGTGCGTGGCGCCGCGACCGGGTTCGTGGGTGTGTGTGGGGCCGGGACCGGGCTCGTGGGTGTGTGTGGGGCCGGGACCGGGCTCGTGGGTGTGCGGGTCGGCACCCCCGGGCTTGCGGACGTGCGTGTGGTCGCGACTGTGCTCATGGCCGGGTGTGTGCTGCCGGTCGCTCACGTCGGTCCCCTTCCGGTGCGGGAGTGGACGCGTCGGCATCCATGGCGCCATTATGTGCGTATGAGCGCACGCATGCACCTATCACCTGCGCATGATGCGCATCCGCGCACCCCCAGCGAGGAACAGTTCGCGCTCGCTGCCGAACTCCTCGCCCTGCTGGGCGACCGCACCCGCCTCGCCCTGCTCCATGCCCTGAGCGGCGGCGAAGCCGACGTCACGAGCCTCACCGAGGCGTGCGGCGCCGCCCGTCCGGCCGTCAGCCAGCACCTGGCGCGCCTCCGGCTCGCCGGACTCGTGAACACGAGGAAAGAGGGCCGCCGGGTGATCTACTCACTCGGCGACGGCCATCTTCGCCGGGTCGTCGACGAGGCGCTGAGCGTGGCCGACCACCGCATCAACGACAGGCCGGCGCACGACTGACCCGTACGACTGGCGATGGCCGTGCTGAGCGGGCCGTGTCGTCCTCGCCCGCCTCCAGCAGGTTCGCCGCCGCGCGCCCACGACTCACCACGGTCCAGGGCGCCCGCGCGGTGTCCGTCTCGCGGAACACGGCGACCTTGGCAGCGGTGTAGTCGTCCCAGCGGTCCAAGGGCGCAGGTACATGGGGCTCAGCTTCCACGGAACGGCTCCGCGAGCGACGCCGACTTGGACGCCGCCACCCCGCTCTTCTGCGGCCGTTGGGACGCGGCAGCGCGGGCGCATGCCGCGGGCGAGGTCGACCAGAACTCGACGCCCCATGGGGCTTCAGTGAGACGATCGCCGCCTTCCTCGACCGAGGGAAGTGACCACCTCGGACCAGCCCGCTTGGGCGAGCCGCGCGCGATCACCGTGGCCGTGGCGGTGTCGTCGGCAGGCACCGAGGAGGGAAAGCGGTGGGGCGGCCCGCCGGGCGTCAACCGCGTGGGCCGAGCCGGGGGATCTCGATGGCCGGGCAGCGGTCCATGACCATGTCGAGTCCGGCGCCCGTGGCCCGGGCGTACGCCGCTTCATCGATGACGTCGAGCTGGAACCACACCGCCCTGGCGCCGATCGCGACGGCCTCATCGGCGACGGGACCCGCCAGTTGGCTGTTGACGAAGACGTCTACGACGTCGACGGGGAACGGGATGTCCTCCAGGGAGGCGTATCCCTTCTCCCCGTGGACGGTCTCGGCCTTCGGATGCACGGGCACAATGCGCTTGCCGTAGCGCTGCAGGACGTCGGCGACGCGGTAGGCCGCGCGGCGCTGGTTCGACGAGAGGCCGACGATCGCCCAGGTGTCACCGAGTTCGGTGAGTATCTTGCGGATCGATGCCGGGTCGCCGTACATGGTCGGCCTCCTAGGGTCCCAGAAATAGGCGTTCAGCCGGGAAACAGTGTGCGTCAGACGGTGATTCCCAGCAGCTCCGTGTTGCCGTCGTGCGTGCCGCCCGCCCAGCCCTCGTTGACCCCGGCCGTCATGCTCTCGGCCAGGCCGGGAGCGTTGTACGCCAGCTCCCGGTACAGCGAGGCGAGGCCCACCGCCGACAGATCGTCGAAGTCGGCGGCGGTGCGATGCGGAGCGGCGGACTCGATGAGCGTGGTGAACAGGGAGAGCGTCCCGTCCCCGTTGTCAGCGAGTTCGAACAGCCGGGCGTGGTGCGGGTAGTCCACGTGGGAGGCCGTGTTGACCTCCCAGAAGGATCGGGCGGGCGTCGCGTGCGGATGCGGGGTGATCCGATTGACGTGGCTGTGGCCGTTGATCCAAGCCACGACGTTCGGGAACCGGCTGAGCAGGGCGATGACCTCCGCGCCGTCGTGGCGCGGTTCGTCCGTACGGGCGGCATCGGTGCGGCGCGTCATGCTCGGGCTGTGGTGGTGGCTGAAGACGAGGATGTGGGCGTCGTCGGCACCTGGATCGCGGACGAGGCGGCCGTCCGCGTCGTAGGACCGGGAACTGTGCGCGGCCAGCGTCCGCTCCAGCCAGCGGAGCTGGTCGGTGCCGAGTGAGCCCTCGTAGTGGCCGCTGCGATAGGTCGTGTCGATGCTGACGCCGAGGACGTTCTCGGCGATCCGGAAGGTGTAGTACAGCCGCTCGCCGTCGAGATTGTTCTCGGTGTAGCCGTGGCCGAGCGGACCGGCGCCCTTGTGGGCGGGGTCGAGATGCGCGACGAGATAGTCGTGCGGGGTGCACAGCCGGCGCCGTTCGTCGGCGGTCACGGTGCGTGCCGAGGCCGCGTGCCGCTCCAGGATTCCCTTGAGCACCTCGCTCTTGGGGTCGTCGCCCGTGCTCAGCGCGGTCGCGTAGGCGGCGGCGTCCGCGGCCGGGACCGACAGCAGCTTGCGGGAGCCGACGGCGAAGTCGTTCAAGGCGGGGGAGAGGCAGCCGCCGGGCAACGCGTCGTGGTTGCCGGCCGTGGAGTACCAGGGGATGCCGAGCCCGGGGCTGGTCAGCGACCGGGTCGCGGCGTCGAGGAAGCCGGGTATCAAGGGCAGCCCGCGCCGCTTGTCCAGGTCGCGCAGGGCCGCCTCCTGCGGATGCCAGTAGAGCGGCACACCGGAGTTCTGGACGCCCTCGTACGCTGTCGGGTCACCCGTGCCGGGTGTGATCCGGCCGCCGCTCATCAGGGTGAGGAACCACTCCAGCTCGATCATGGAGTTGTTGTCGAGGTTGTCGCCCGTCGTCATCACGAAGGCCGGGGGCAGTCCGGTGTGCGGGCCTGCGCCGATCGCGTTCACCTGCTCCACGAGCGCCACCGCACCGGCCACCGTCAGCGCCTCCTGCGGCCGCCACGCGGAGGCCGCGCGCGATCGCAGGAACTCGGTGCGCAGCGGGTTCTGTACGTCGGTGAGGTGCAGATCGGTGAACTGGACGAAGCACGCGAGCGGGGTACGCCGGTCCTGCCGCCCGGTGCCGGGAGCGGCGAGTTCCTCCCGTACGACGAGGGGCAGGCCGGGGCCGGAGACCAGCCGCCGGTAGGTGCCGGGGTGCGCGGCTCCGCCGAAGCGGGCCGTCGTCTCCAGCGTGGTCGCCGCGTACGGTGCCGGGCGTCGGGTGGCCCGGACCGCCGCCCGTACGGAAGGGTGCTGCCGTTGCCTGGGCAGCACGGCACCCGCCGTCCCGGCCGCCCCCGCCGCGACGGCGGCGCCCGAGGCGAGCAGAAAACGGCGGCGGTTGATTGCGGACGCTGGTTCGGTCCCGGCCATGGGGCAGCCCTTCCGTGCCTCCGAGTGACTCACTGAGCGGAACCACTCATTCAGGCACCGGGGGCCCTCGCGTGGCGCCCCCGTGAACGCCGCGTGATGGCTTGCCGAAGCGCCCGGTCGAACGCGTGTGTGCGGTCGAGTCCTGCCCCGGGTCTGCCTCCCTTCGTGGCGGAGACAGGCGGAGACAGGCGGGGACGGTGGGCCGTGCCCGCGGTGCGGTCGGACGAGGAGTGACCTCATGGACGGCTCGGACACGGACGCCGCGCGTCTCACCCTTCACCTCGACGCCGCCGCGCTCCGGCACCACCGGCCCGCGTACGCCGAACTCGTGCACGTCGCCCGGCGCGAGGGACCGTCGGGCGCGAGCGTCTTCCACGGCCTCACGGGCTTCGGCTCCGGAGACCCGAGACCCTTCCCCCCGCCAAGGGCCCCTGCGCGGTGGTGATCGTCGGCGAGGAGCGACTTCTGCGGTCCTTTCCGCCCCGAGTCGGGGACATCCTGGAGGAGACCTACGCGCTCGCCGTCCTCGATCGGGTGCGGATCCACCGGACGTGAGGCGGACGTCGAGGCCGGAATGCGCCCACCTCCCTGCGCCCGGCCCCCGGCCCGCCTACGCTCACCTCGTGCTCCGTATCACCGACGCCCGATCGGGCGAGCCCACCGATGCCGCCCTCGCCCGCCGGGGCGTGGTCCGCGTCCACGCGCATGTGTCCGGGTTCGACACCACGGCTCTACGGGTGCTCGTCGTCGCCGACGTCCTCGTACGGGCCCTGGAGATCGGCGGAACTCCCGTCTGGCCGACGTTGAGTTCCGCTCGGGAGCTCGCGGAACTCCGGTCGGGCGCCGCGGCGCTCGGCATCCGGCCGTTCGAGGACCACCACGAGCCCGCGACCGGACTGGGCGACGCGCGGACCCTGCACGTACGCGGGCCGCGGGACGGGGCGACGGACGCCGAGGCGGCGGACGGCGTACACGTCGAGGTCGCGCCGGTCGATCCCGCCGGCCGCCCGGGCCTCGAGGATCCCACTGTGCTCCGCCTGGCCCTGCTGGCGGCTCCCAGGGATGAGCCCCTGCGTCTCGACGCCGCCGCCCTGGCGGATGCCGAGGGCACGCTCACGCGCTGGCGCGCCGCCGTGGCCGGCTGGGCGACCCTGCCGTCCCGGCCCGTCCCCGACGACGTACGCGGGCGGCTGCGGGGCGCCTGGGAGGACGACCTGGACGTACCCGGTGTGCTGCGCGTGCTGAGCTGGGTCGAGACGTCCGATGTGCCGGAGGGCGCCCGCTTCGAGACGTACGCCTACGCGGACCGCCTCCTCGGGCTCGAACTCACACGCGAGATCGGGGGGCAGCGGTGATCGTGCCGGCCGGAGCGGGCCCGCTGCGCAGACTCGTGGTCCTGCGGCACGCCAAGTCCGCCTGGCCGGCGGGTGTGCCCGACCACGAGCGACCGCTCGCGCCACGCGGCCGACGGGACGCCCCGGCCGCCGGACGCGCCCTCGCCGGGGCCGACTGGCTGCCGGACCTCGCGCTGTGCTCCACCGCCCTACGGGCCCGCCAGACCTGGGAGCTGGCCGCCGAGCAGTGGAGCACCCCGCCGCCCGTACGGCTCGAAGCGCGGTTGTACGGGGCGGACGTACCGGAGTTGATCGAGGCCGTGCGTGAAGTCCCGGAACACGTACGGACGTTGCTGCTGATCGGGCACAACCCGGGCCTGGAGGAGCTGATCCTCGAACTGGCCGGGGACGGTCTCGACGACGCCCTGGAGCACGTACGGACGAAGTTCCCGACCTCGGCCGTCGCGGTCCTCGCCTGGCACGGCAAGGAATGGGACGAACTCGCTCCAGGCCCGGCGCTGTTGACGGACATGACGGTGCCGAGGGGCAAGAAACGCTGACGCTCGGCCCATGCGGCGCGGGGCCCGCGCTTCGGATCCGCCCGGCGCGGCGGAGCACTTTCCCTCGGACCGGTTGACGCAGGCGTTCGGGACCGGCCGGTGCGGTCACTTGGCGCGGTACTCCCGAGTGCTGGCTCCTGAGACTCGTTAGCGATCAGCTGCAACGGTCCGCTCGCGAATGCCTCGTCAATGAACCGGGCCGTCGCCTCGTCGAAGGTCACGGCGCCGCGCGCAGTCCGAAGGCACGACGCACCCGCGACGCGAACGAGGTGGTCACGATCGAGGGGACGAAGATCAGCGCGATCTTGAGACCGTCGGGCCGTTCGATGACGTTCATGACCAGCGTGTAGGCGAACGGCAGGATGCCGCTCATGATCACGGCGGCCGTGGTGAGCAGCTTGCGGGCGTCACGGATCCGGCCCGCCGGCTTGGCGTACATGTCAGGAGGGCCGCGCCGACCTGGACAGGGTGATTCGGGTGTTCTTGCCGAGCGTCCAGCTCACACCGGTGAGACACATGACCCGCCACCACTTGTGGATCTGGCGTTCACGTCCGGGGTCGCGTGCGGACCCGGAGGGCGGGCCGACTGCTCGCTCAGGCTCTCCGGAAGCCATGCCGGCCAGCGGGGCGTGGACGCGGAGGGCGGGGGCGCCCGCGGCAACCGGCGTCCGGCACGCGTGCGTGCAGCACATACGCTGGCGTGATGCAGGACGAGTACCGCACAGTGGCCCGCGCGGGCGTGCACGAGACCGAGGTCAACCGCTCCCGTTTCCTGTGCGCGCTCGCCCCGGCCGCAACCGAGCGCGAGGCCCAGGACTTCATCGCCGCCGTCCGCAAGGAGCACGCGGACGCCACGCACAACTGCTACGCCTACGTCATCGGCGCCGACGCCGCCGTGCAGAAGGCGAGCGACGACGGGGAACCGGGAGGCACCGCGGGCGTCCCCATGCTCCAGATGTTGCTGCGCCGCGACATGCGGTACGTCGTCGCCGTCGTCACCCGCTACTACGGCGGGGTCAAACTGGGCGCGGGCGGCCTGATCAGGGCGTACGGCGGCTCGGTGGGCGAGGCGCTGGACGCGCTGGGGACGCTCACGCGCCGCAGGTTCCGGCTCGCCACGGTGACGGTCGACCACCAGCGCGCGGGCAAGGTGCAGAACGACCTGCGCTCCACCGGGCGCGAGGTGCGTGACGTGCGCTACGGCGAGGCGGTCACGATCGAGATCGGACTGCCGGACGCCGAGGTGGAGGCCTTCCGGGCATGGCTGGCCGACGCGACGGCCGGGACGGCCGGGCTCGAAGTGGGCGGGGAGGCCTACGGAGACGCGTAACAGCCCGGGCGAGAGGGATGAAACGGGCAATATCGACAGGGGTGTCCGAGGCCCTCGGCAGATACGGCGGCAGGCGCTGGAAGCACTTCGCACGTGCTGCCAATGAGTTCATCAAGAATTCGTGGATGGAGACGGTGAGCGTGGCCTGGAGACTCGCAGTCGGCGGTCGAGTAGGAACCATGCAGAGTCCAAGTCCAAGTCCGATGCCATCAGCGAGTCCCGTTCGGTGTCTCGTCGGCACTCGGAACCGTGAGGTAGCGGTGCAGGGAGCCAGTGCCGACGACCTTTCGTACGCAACCGCCGGTGCGGGCAGGAATCGGCTGATCGAGGGGAGTTCAAGCGTAGGCGTCCTCGACAGTGACTCGTCGCACTGTGCGCAGCGTCGACTGAAGACTGTCCAAATCGGTCGAGCCCAGAGCGAGGCGGATGGCCTGTGGTGTGTGTGTCGAGGTGCTGAACGGCTCGGCCGTGGTTACCGAGATGTGCTGACGTGCGAGGGTGGCGGTCAGGCGATCGGCGCGTGCGTCGTCGGGCAGCGGCAGCCATGTGAAGTAGGACGAGGGGTGGCTGATGAGTGGTAGGCCTGCCAGCTCTTGTCTGGCGAGTGCTTGGCGGGCCTTGGCATCGTCTCGTTTCTGCGCTTCCAGGTGGTCCACCGTGCCGTCGTCGAGCCAGCGGCAGGCGATCGCGGTGGTGAGGGCGGGGGTGTTCCAGGTGGTCGCCCGGATCGCGCGTTCGAGCGAGGGCACCGCAGATGGCGGGGCGACGACGAAGCCGACCCGGAGGCCGGTGGCGACGCTCTTGGACAGTCCCGAGACGTAGACGGTGATGTCCGGCGCGGTTGCGGCCAGCGGCAGTGGAGGGTTCTCGACTAGGTAGGCGTAGGAGGCGTCTTCGATGATGAGCGGACCGTACTGTCGGGCGAGCTTGATCAGGCGGGTTCGGTCGGTTGCCGACATGACCCAGCCCAGAGGGTTGTGCAAGGTGGGCATGGTGTAGATCGCGCGCACGGGGCGGGTCGCGCACAGCTTTTCGAGGGCATCGAGATCCGGGCCGTCGGCGGTTGCGGGTATGGGCGCCAGGTCGAGATGAAAGGCATGCGCGAGCACCTTGAAACCCGGGTAGGTGAGTGCGTCGACCGCGACGACGTCGCCGGCGTTGAGCGTGGCCATGACGGTGATGGCGAGGCCGTGCTGCGCACCGTTGGCGATGAGGATCCGATCGGCGTCGGTGGTGATTCCTCGACGCGTCAGGTGCCGTGTGATCGAGGCTCTGTCCTGGGGACGCCCTGGATGTGGCTGGTAGCGCAGCATTGTGTCGAGATCGCCGGCGGCGGCCACCTCTCGCAGGGCCTGCCGAAGGAGATCAGCTTGTCCGGGTAGCGACGGATAGTTGAAGTTGAGGTCGACTGCATCCGTAGCGACGACCTGCTGATCGATGCCGTGACCGGCGGGCACCGCGATGTCGCGCACGAACGTGCCGCGGCCCTGTTCCCGGCTCACCAGGCCCATCGTTTCCAGCTCGGCGTACACACGGGTCGCGGTCACCACAGCGATGCCCTCACGGGCGGCGAGCCCGCGGTGTGTCGGCAGCCGCACGCCCGCGGCGAGCAGCCCGGTCCGGATGTCGGATGCGAGCGCGTCGACCAGCATTTTGTACCGCGGGGCTGCCATGCACCGGATTGTACGCATGACAATTCTTTGACTGTCCTGTTCGTGGGTCCTTACCGTCAAGAGCCATCAACCCGGAAGGACAGCCGCCGTGCACATCGCCATTCTCACCTTCGAGGGCTATAACGAGCTCGACTCCCTGATCGCGCTCGGTGTGCTCAACCGCATCAAGACCGACGACTGGCGCGTCACCATCGCCACCCCCAGCCCCAGGGTGACGTCGATGAACGGGGTGGTCATCGAGCAGATGTCCACGCTGGAGGAGGCGTGCGCCGCTGACGCCGTCATCGTCGGGAGTGGCATCGCCACGCGCGAGGTCGTCGAAGACCCGGCGATCATGAACATCCTGCGCAACCTTGACCCCTCGCGCCAACTCATCGCGGCACAGTGCTCCGGCGCGCTCGTGCTGGCCAAGCTCGGCCTGCTCAATGACATCCCCGCCTGCACGGACCTGACCACCAAGCCCTGGGTCGTCGCCGCAGGCGTCGAGGTACTCAACCAGCCCTTCTACGCCAAGGACAACATCGCCACCGCCGGCGGCTGCCTGGCCTCCCACTACCTCGCCGCCTGGATCATCGCCCGACTCGAAGGCAACGACGCCGCCGAAAGCGCGCTGCACTATGTCGCCCCGGTCGGCGAGAAGGAGGAGTACATCGAGCGCGCCTGGCGCAACATCACCCCCTACCTGCCCGCTCCCACACCGACGTTCGTCTGAACAACCAGTCGCAAGCAGCGGGCGCAGAAGTTCAGTGCTCTTACGCGTCACCGACGGGCTTCAAGAATTCACGGTCATTTCCAGTGATGGCGTCAAGGACATGTCGGTCGTCTGCTTGCCGGAGCGGGGCCGAGGTGTGAGGTCCGTGGTGAAACAGGGGTCCATAAGCGCTAGGAGATCTCGCAGTTCGACTTTCGCCGGCTGGCCGGTGGGCCTGCGGTCGAGCCGGGCTTTTCGCCAGGCGGTCAACGTCGGCTCGATCAGGGCCCATCGGGCGTCGGACAGGTCGCTGGGATACGGCTTCCGCTGGCTCACGGCCCAGCGTGATCATGAGAGATCCGGAACACCGTGTTCCGCCACCTCTCGGGCGTTTCCGCCTCTTTTTCAAACCAGACGGACTCTGGAGCAGAGAAGCGGATGAGACGCGCAGCCGAGTTCACCGCGTCCGGGTGAACGACTAGCACTTATCCGGCAGTTAATCCCAAAGTGGGGCATGCGTGAAAGCTGCATACCGGAACAAACCCATGTAAACGCCCTCTGAGAGGGCGGTTCGTGAGTCTTTGAGTGCGTCTGTCGTCGCCTGCGGGACCCGGGTCCCGCGGCGGACGGAACCTGCCGCTGTCGCGGCCGGCCGGCAGGCCCTACGCCGACTCCCGCAACCGCAGCTTTCCGTGGACCACCATCTCGTCCCGGCTGAGCCCGCCGCTGCGGGTCAGCAGCCGCGCCGCCTGTTCGACGGCGAGCGCGCCGAGCTCCCGGGTGTCGAGGGCGACGGTGGACAGGGGCGGTTCGACCAGGGATCCGAGCTGAAGGCCGTCGAAGCCGATGACTGCGAGGTCGTGGGGGATCTGGCGTCCGAGTCGGCGGCCGGCGCGCAGTGCGCCGATGGCGATGATGTCGTTGAACGTGAACACGGCGGTGACGTCGGGGTGCCGGGCGAGGAGGTCTTTGAGCGCGCTCTCTCCGCCTTCCACGCTCTGGTCGGCGCGGCACACCGCGTCGGCGTCGAGTCCGCAGGCGTCCATCGCGGCGGCGAACCAGTCGTGCCGGTTGCTCGGCTCGGACCGGCCCGCGTGATCGAGCATGCCGATCCGCCGGTGCCCCGAGTTGGCCAGGTGGCGGATCGCGGAGGCGACGCCCAGCTCTCCGTCGATCCGGATCGTGCTGAACCGCTCGGAGCGGTGCTCCCGGTCGATGAGCACGACCGGCATCCCCCGGGTCAGCCGGTCGATCTCCTCCTCGGTCAGGCTCATGTACCCCACGACGGCGTCCACCTGCGAGGCGATCGCCTCCAGGGTGCCCCGCTCCTCCTCGACGCGATCACCGGTGTCGCACACGACGACGTGCCAGCCGCGGTCCCGCGCCGCGTCCAGGGAGGCGGCGGCGACCTCGGTGAAGAAGGGGTTGAGCAGATCGGGGATCACGAGCCCGACGCTGATCGTGTCCTGGCGGACGAGCCCCCGGGCGAAGCGGCTCGGCCGGTATCCCAGCGCGAGGGCGGCATCGAGGACGCGCTGCTTGGTGGCGACACCGATCTCGTCCTTGTCGTTGAGCGCCCGGGACACCGTCTGCCGGGACACCCCGGCGCTGCGGGCCACATCGTCGATCGTCACCCGGCGGGGTCCGGTCCCCGACGACGCCATCGTTCACCTCCGCGTGTTGTCGACGCGCGCGCGTCACAAGGGACACTGAGTATGCCCCGGGCCGACATTGTGGTGCGACCAGGTGTGCGAACGGTTGATGGTGCTCCCCTGGCTCAAGAGCCTTGACACTCGACCCAACCGAAGCGCAAAATCCCAATCACTTCACGGCAAGGCCTCCCATTATCACTCCCGTGAGCGCTCACGGTACCGCTCACGGGAGCGCTCACGGAACACATTCAACCAGAAGGCATCCGCCTCCAGGTGTCAACGTCGACCCGCCTAGCACCGTCGCTAGTCGTTCTCTGGAACGGAAGATATGAGCAGCACAGTCACACGCACTCGCCTCGTCATCGCAGCCGCGGCCGCAGGCGTGGTCGTCCTCGCCGGGTGCTCGTCGTCCGACTCGTCGTCCGACAACGCGTCCGCCCCCTCCTGTGAGCCCTCCAAGGGCAAGGTCACCCTCCAGTACTGGAACACCGTCAACGGCATGGACAAGGTCGTCGACCTGTGGAACAAGGAACATCCCAACATCCAGGTCGAGACGAAGAACATCTCCAACGACCAGTACGGCGCGATCGGCAACGCCCTGAAGGCCGGTAAGGCGCCGGACCTCGCCCAGGTCGGCTACGACGAGCTGCCCACCCTGCGCTCCCAGGACGCCTTCGTGGACGCCTCGGCCTGCAAGGCGGCCACCGACGCCGAGTCGAAGTTCGTTCCGTGGACCTGGTCGCAGGCCAGCTTCGGCGGCACCGGGGTGTTCGCCCTTCCGCAGGACACGGGTCCGATGGCCATGTACGTACGCACCGATATCTTCAAGAAGTACGACATCCCGATTCCGACGACCTGGGACGAGTACGAGGCTGCCGCCGAGAAGCTGCACAAGGCGGACCCGAAACTCACCATCGCGTTCTTCGACCCGAACAACGCCGAGTGGTTCAACGGGCTCCTCTGGCAGAACAACGCGGAGATGTACAGCTACTCCGACGACAAGTGGCACGTCACCGTGGAGTCGGACAAGAGCAAGCAGGTCGCCGACTACTGGCAGAAGCTGATCTCCGACAAGCTCGTGCGCACCGACATCGCCAACGGATCGACGCAGATGTACGCCGCCTACCAGGACGACCAGATCGCCACCCAGATCGGGGCCGCCTGGGGCTACACGGGCCTGCGGGACAACCTGCCCAAGCAGGCCGGCAAGTGGTCGATCGTCCCGATGCCGACCTGGGGTGCGAACGGTACGTCCGGCGACTGGGGCGGCTCGACCGTCGCGTTCATGAAGGGCGGCAAGCACCTGTACGAGTCGGTCGAGTTCAACACCTGGCTCAACACCGACCCCGAGGCCCTAGCGATGGAGAACGAGCTGGGCGGCCTGTACCCGGCGGCCAACGACGGGCTGAAGCTTCCGGCGCTGTCCAAGGGTGTGCCGTACTACAACAACGAGAAGATCTTCGACGTCTTCGCCGACTCGTCCAAGAAGATCGACACCAACTTCTCCTGGGGTCCCACCCAGAAGGCGGTGAACCTGGCGCTGCAGGACGCGATGGCCAAGGCGGCGGGCGGTGACGGCACGCTGACCGACGCGCTCGCGACCGCCCAGTCCGCCGCGCGGAAGTCGATGAAGGACCTGGCGATCCCGGCCACGTCGGGCAAGTGACCGCAGCATGACCGACATCGCCACCCGTCCCACCGACGCGGTGTCATCACCGCCCCGGGGCCGCCGCGGTCCGCGTCTGGACGTCGGCGGCCCCCGGGCCGGCACCGTCGTCGCGTTCCTTACGCCCTTCTTCTTGCCGTTCGTGCTGTTCTACCTGGTGCCCATCGGCTACGCGCTGTGGCAGAGCTTCCGCGTGGTGCGCCGCTCCGGCGGCCAGTACGGCACCTCCTACACGACGTTCGGCGGCTTCGAGCAGTACGTGCAGGTGTTCCAGAACGACGAGTTCTGGTCCAGCATCGGCCGCATCGGCCTGTTCGGCATCGTGCAGGTGCCCGTCATGCTGTTCGTCGCGCTGGTCATGGCACTGCTGCTGGACGCTCCCCTGCTGAAGCTCAAGGGGTTCTTCCGCATCACCACGTTCATGCCGTACGCGGTGCCCGGCGTCATCGCCGCGATCATGTGGTCGTATCTCTACTCGCCGCAACTCAGCCCGGTCATCGACCTGTTGAACGGCATCGGTCTGCACCCCGACTTCCTGGGCCCGGGTGCCGTGCTGTGGTCGGCGGCGAACGTCTCCACCTGGCTGTGGACCGGCTACAACATGCTGATCATGTTCTCGGCGCTGCAGTCCATCCCGCAGGAGCTCTACGAGGCCGCGAGGATCGACGGGGCCGGCAACTGGACCATCGCGTGGCGCATCAAGGTCCCGATCATCGCCCCGTCCATCGTCATGACCACGGTGTTCTCCATCATCGGCACGCTGCAGCTGTACTCCGAGCCGGCAGTGCTGCGCCAGATCTCCTCGAACATCTCCAGTACGTTCACCCCGAACATGCTGGCGTACACCGTGGCCGTCGGGAACAACTATCAGCAGGCCGCCGCCATTTCGGTGGTCATCGCGGTCATCACCTTCGTCTTGAGCTTCGGGTTCATGCGACTGACCTCCAAGAGGGCGGGACTGTGAGCAGCCGACCCCCTGTCCAAGAAAGCCGCGTGAGCCGTACGGCCGTCATGGCCCTGATGTTCGTGCTGGCGATCTACTTCCTGCTGCCGCTGTACTTCCTGATCGTCGCGGCGACCAAACCGCAGGGCGATCTCGCCTCCACCAACGGCCTGACGTTCTCGCACTTCCAACTGCTCGACAATCTGCGCACCCTGTTCACCTTCAACAACGGCATCTTCGGCCGATGGATCCTCAACACGGTCATCTACGCGGTGCTGGGCGCGGCCGTGGGCACCCTGATCTCGGCGTTGTGCGGCTACGCGCTCGCCAAGTTCCGCTTCCGCGGCCGGGAGTTCCTGTTCTCGGTCATTCTCGGCGGTGTGCTGGTCCCCAGCACTGCGCTGGCGCTGCCGCTGTTCCTGCTGTTCTCCGAGACCGGACTCGTCAACACCTACCTCGCGGTCTTCCTGCCGAGCATCGTCAGCCCGTTCGGCGTCTACCTCGCGAGGATCTTCGCGAATGCCGCCGTGCCCCAGGAACTCATCGAGTCCGCGCGCCTTGACGGTGCCGGCGAGTTCCGCACGTTCTTCTCGGTGTCGTTCAAGCTGATGTCGCCGGCGCTGGTGACCATCTTCCTGTTCCAGTTCGTCGGCATCTGGAACAACTTCTTCCTCCCGATGGTGATGCTCCAGAAGGAGTCCCTCTTCCCGATCACGCTCGGCCTCTTCACCTGGAACGGGCAGACCGCCCGCTCCCCGCTCCTCCAGGAGTCCGTGATCACCGGCTCGCTGGTGTCGATCGTGCCCGTGATCATCGTGTTCATCCTCCTCCAGCGGTTCTGGCGCAGCGGGCTCGCCGCCGGCTCCCTCAAGTGACCGCTGCCGTCCCCCACTCCGTACAGAAGGTCCGTCTCGCCATGCCCAACTCCGCAGTATTCGTCCCCCACTTCCACTGGGACCGGGAGTGGTACGAGCCCTTCCAGGTCTTCCGGCACCGGCTGGTGACCGCCCTGGACACCGTGCTGGAGACGGCGGAGGCGAACCCGGACTTCCGGTTCACCGTCGACGGTCAGATGGCCGCGGTCGAGGACTACCTGGAGATGCGTCCGGAGAACCGCGAGCGGGTCGTGGCCCTGGTCCGCGAGGGCCGGCTCGCGATCGGCCCGTGGCTGATCCTGCTCGACGAATTCCTGTGTTCCGGCGAGACCATCGTGCGCAATCTCCGGATGGGGTGGGCGGCGGCGGAGCGGCTCGGCGGCGCGATGCCCATCGGCTATCTGCCGGACATGTTCGGCCACGTCGCGCAGATGCCGCAGATCCTGGCACGCGCCGGGATCGAGCACGCGGCCCTGTGGCGCGGGGTGCCCGGCTCGGTCGAGGGGCACGCCTTCCGCTGGCGCGCCCCGGACGGCTCCGAGGTGCGCACCGAGTTCCTCTTCGACGGCTACGACAACGGCCTGGACGTCCTTCTGGTGCCCGACCAGATCGGCCGCGCGCTCGGCGAGTACGCGGAGATGACGGACGCGCGGTGGGGCGGCGATCCGGTGCTGGCCATGGCGGGCACCGACCACAACGCGCCCGACCCGCAGCTGGCGGCCTGGCTGCGCAAGGCGTCCGGCGCGGAGCTGCCGATCACCGTCGCCACGCTCGACGAGTACATCCGAGGGCATGTGCGCGACGAGGTGACCTCCGTCGTCACCGGTGAGCTGCGCAGCCATGTGCGGGGCAACATCCTGCCGGGCGTGCTGTCCGTGCGGCTCGGGCTCAAGCAGCGGATGGCCGTCGCGGAGCGCACCGTCGACCACGCCGAGCGCGTGAACGCGCTGTGGTCGCGACGCGACGACTCGGCCTTCCTCGCCCTCGCCTGGCACAAGATCATCGAGTCCACCGCGCACGACTCCGTGGTCGGCTCCGGCACCGACGAGACCTGCGACCAGGTCGCGGCGCGGCTCGCCGAGGCCGCGCAGACCGCCCGTGCCGTGCGGGACGCGGCGCTCGCCGAGCCCGCCGCCCGGGTGCCGAGCGACGCCTACCTGGTGGCCAACCCGCTGCCGTCGCCGCGCACCGCGCTGGTCGAGGTGGATGTCCTGGCCCCGGCTGCTGGGACCGCGCTCGTCGCCACCGGCGCCGACGGGTCGGCGCATCCCGTGCAGCTGATCTCCGAGGACCCGACCGTGCTCAGCGACGAGCGCATGGACGCCTCGCAGCTCGAACGCGTACTACGCCGTATCCACCGTCGGGAGCTGTTCGGACTGCTGATCGACCGCTACGAACTCACGCCGGGCT
The DNA here is from genome assembly GCF_040651675.1 of Streptomyces sp. NPDC048415. Lineage (NCBI taxonomy): Bacteria > Bacillati > Actinomycetota > Actinomycetes > Kitasatosporales > Streptomycetaceae > Streptomyces > Streptomyces sp. NPDC048415. Next base: position 90,253 of record NZ_JBEZKJ010000008.1, read on the forward strand.
CACTGGTGTTCCATCTCGCCGAGGTGCCGGCCAGCGGGCCGTTCGACCTGCTGATCCTGCGTCGCGAGGTCGCCGCCGCGGCTGCCGCGCATCCGGGCGAGTGGCAGGTGCGGACGCTGGCCGAGGCGCGGGCGACCGCGCTGGTGCCGGTGCACGTGCCCGCCTCCGGGCTGACCGCTGTCCGGGTCTCGGCGGCCAACGGGAACACCGCCCCGGCGCCACGGCTCACGCCGGCCACGGCCACCGTGACGCCGTCGGCGGACGCGCTGTCGAACGGCCTGGTCGAGGTGGTGGTAGCCGACGACGGCACCCTGGTCGTGACCGGCGCGGACGGCACAGTCCTGTCGGGGGTGGGCCGCCTGGTCGACGGCGGAGACCGCGGCGACAGCTACAACTACGCTCCCCCGGCCCGGGACATGCTGGTGTCGGAGCCGACCCAGGTCACCGTCGAGCTCGTCGAGAACGGGCCGCTGCGGTCCCGGCTGCGCGTCACCCGCGTCTACGAGTGGCCCGACGCGCTCGCCGCCGACCGTGACATGCGCGGCCAAACCACCGTCCCGACGCCGGTGGAGATGCTGGTGGAGCTGCGCTCGGGCGAGCCGTTCGTGCGGATCTCGACGGCCTTCCTGAACCGGTCCGCCGACCACCGGCTCCGATTCCACGTGCCGCTGCCCCGGTCCGTGACCACGTCCGCCTCCGCCGGCCAGTTCGCCGTCACCGAGCGGGGGCTCACGGCGGAGGGCGGCTGGGGCGAGTACCCGCTCCCGACCTTCCCGGCGAGCACCTTCGTGTCGGCAGGGCTGGCCACCGTCCTCCTCGACCACTCCAGCGAGTACGAACTCGTCGACGACGGCTCGGCACTGGCCCTCACGCTGCTGCGCGCGATCGGCTCGATCAGCGTCAACATCCACCCCCTGCGCGACGAGCCCGCGGCGAGCGAGATCCCCGCCCCGGGCGCACAGGACCTCGGTATGCGCATCGAGAACCGGCTCGCAGTCCTGCCTTCGGCCACCGGCTGGCAGGCCGCGGACGCGGTCGCCCTCGCCGAGGAGTTCCGCAACGACGTGCTCGTCACGCGGGGTACCGCACCCGCCGGGGGCACCCTGCCGGCCGACGTGAGCGGCGTACGGGTCGACGGCAAGGACGTGTTCGTCTCCAGCATCCGTCGGGTCCCCACCGACGGGGACGGGCACGGAGCCGAGAACGGGCACGGAGTCGGGGACAGCATCGAGGTCCGGCTCGCCGCGCTGAGCGACACCGGCTCGACCGCCCGTCTGACGGGTGACTTCACCGAGGCCACCACGGTCGACCTGCTCGGCCGGCCGCTCTCCACCACGCCGACGCAGGACGGCCTCGAACTCGCCCTCACGCCCTGGGAGATCCGCACGGTCGTGCTGAGGCAGCACCCCACGGCGCCCACGAGCCGACCGTGACCGTCACCTGGTCCCGCGGCGGATCGTACGAACCGGCCGCGACCGACGCACGGTCCTGCCGTGGGCCGTACGAGCCGAGCCACGGGCCGGACGAGCCGAGCGTGACCAACACCGCTTCCCGCCGGCAGTCGTACGAACTGGACACGACCGGCGCGGACACCCCGGCACGGCCCGTACGAACCGGCCGTGACCGACACCTCTACCCGCCGGCAGCCGTACGCACCGACCGCGGGCTGCTCCCGCACCCGCTACCAGCGGTACGAACCCGGCCGTCACCGACCCCCACGCCCGCCACGGCACGGGCGACGTCCACCGAGCCCCCGCGAAGAAAGACGTGACCTCTTGCTCTCCGAGCTCTCCGCGTATGTTTCGGACCCGGCACCGGGGCGCGGCGCACTGCGCCCGGCGCGCTCGTGGCTGCACTCCGACGCCTCTTCCCTCTCCCTCAATGGGCCTTGGCGCTTCCGGCTGTCCCCCACGGCGTCGGTCGCGGCGGACTTCGTAGCCGACGACTTCTCCGACGACGGCTGGGGGACCCTGACGGTGCCCGCGCACTGGGTGCTGGAGGGCGACGGCGCCTACGGCAGGCCCCTCTACACGAACATCCAGTTCCCGTTCCCGATCGATCCGCCCCATGTCCCGGACGAGAACCCCACGGGCGACTACCGCCGCCACTTCGACCTTCCCGACGGCTGGTCGGGCGCCGAGCGGATCGTGCTGCGGTTCGACGGGGTCGAGTCGCTCTTCACGGTGTGGGTCAACGGCGTGGAGACCGGCGGCGCCAGCGGCAGCCGGCTCGCCCACGAGTTCGATGTGACGGACGCGGTGCGTCCGGGTGACAACGTCGTGGCGGTGCGGGTGCACCAGTGGTCCGCGGCCAGCTATGTCGAGGACCAGGACCAGTGGTGGCTGCCGGGGATCTTCCGCGACGTCACCCTTCTCGCCCGGCCGGCCGCGGGCATCGAGGACGTCTGGCTCAGGACCGGTTATGCCGCCGGGCAGGGCCGGATCGACCCGGAGGTCACCGCCGACGCGTCGGCCTTCCCTGTCACCCTGTGTATCCCCGAGCTCGGCGTCGAGCGGATCTGGGCGACGGCGGCCGAGGTGGCGCCGCTGGACGTGGCCGGGGTGGAGCCCTGGTCGGCGGAGGAGCCGCGCCTGTACGAGGCCACGGTCGCCTCGGCGGCGGAGAGCATCGCCCTGCGGGTGGGTTTCCGCACGGTCGAGATCCGCGGCGACCAATTCCTGGTCAACGGCCGCCGGGTGGTCTTCCACGGGGTGAACCGTCACGAGGCGCACCCCGAGCGCGGCCGGGTCTTCGACGAGCGGCATGCGCGCGAGGACCTCGCCCGGATGAAGCGGTTCAACGTGAACGCCATCCGCACCAGCCACTACCCTCCGCACCCACGGCTCCTCGACCTCGCCGACGAACTCGGGTTCTGGGTCGTCCTGGAGTGCGACTTGGAGACCCACGGCTTCGACCAGGTCGGCTGGGTCGGCAACCCGAGCGACGACCCGGCGTGGCGCCCGGCCTACCTCGACCGCATCCAGCGGACCGTCGAGCGGGACAAGAACCATCCCAGCGTCGTCATCTGGTCGCTCGGCAACGAGGCGGGCACCGGCAGCAACCTCGCCGCGATGTCGGCATGGGTCCACGCCCGGGACGCCGAACGGCCGGTGCACTACGAGGGCGACCACACGGGCGAGTACACGGACCTCTACTCACTCATGTACCCGACGGTCCCGGAGACCGAGCGGGTCGGCACCGACGACGCGTCGTCCACGCTTCTGGACTGCACCCCCGCGCAGAGCGCCCGCCAGCGCGGCAAACCGTTCCTGCTGTGCGAGTACGCCCACGCGATGGGCAACGGGCCGGGCGCGTTCGACCAGTACGAGGCGCTCGTGCACGAGTATCCGCGGCTGCACGGCGGCTTCGTCTGGGAGTGGCGGGACCACGGCCTCCTGGCGACGGCCCCGGACGGAACGACGTACTACGCCTACGGCGGCGACTTCGGCGAGGTTGTGCATGACGGCAACTTTGTGATGGACGGCATGCTGTTGAGCGACGACGTCCCCACGCCCAGTCTCCACGAGTTCAAGGCGGTCGTGCAGCCGCTCCGCTTCGCCTTCGACGGCGAGAAGGTCGCGATCACGAACCTGCGGCACTCGGCCGACACGTCGGATCTGCGGTTCCGCTGGCGGGTCGAGCACGACGGGGTGTCGGTGGACTCGGGCGAGCTGGACGTCCCCGTGCTCGCGGCGGGCGAGTCGGGCCGGGTGACGCTCCCCCGGGTCACGGTGTCCCCGGACGCCGAGACCTGGCACACGATCGACGCGGTGCTGGCGACAGGCACCGCCTGGGCGGCCCAGGGGCATGTCGTAGCGACCGCCCAGCACGACCACTCGGTCCGGCGCCCGGTCCCCCGCGCCCGTCCGCGCGCCGACTGGCGGCCCGGCGACGGCACCCTCACCCTCGGCATCGCCGAGTTCGCCGGCGGGTCGCTCACCCGTCTCGCCGGTCGCGCCGTGACCGGACCGCGTCTGGAACTGTTCCGCGCCCCGACCGACAACGACGAGGGTCCGGGGGACCGCCTCGAAGGCAGCGACGACAGTATCGCCGGGGTGTCCAGCGCCGACCTGTGGCGCCGGGACGGCCTGGACCGGCTCACCGCGCGGCAGGTCACGGTGGAGCACGGGGCGGACGCCCTGCGCACCGTCGACAAGGTCGCCGCCGCGCACTCCGCTCTGTCCGTGACGGTGGAGACCGTCTGGTCGGTCGAAGGGGACGAACTCGAACTGCGCGTGGAGATCGAACCGTCGAACGGCTGGCGGACGGTGTGGCCGAGGATCGGTGTGCACTTCGGCCTGCCCGACGGCACGGCTCCCGTCGACGCTGCCGAGTGGTTCGGGCTGGGCCCGTTCGAGTCCTACCCTGACAGTCTCCACGCGGCACGCACAGGACTCTTCGCCGCCCCGGTCGGCGATCTCTCGGTCGACTACGCGCGCCCCCAGGAGACCGGGCACCGCTCCCAGCTGCGGCACCTGACGCTGACCAGCGGTGCGGAGCGGGTGGTGCGCATCACCGCCCTGCCCGACACCCAGGGCCGGCGTCCCGGCTTCACCCTCAGCCGCCACACCCCTCAGCAGATCGCCGAAGCCCGGCACCCCTTCGAGCTCCCCTGCTCGACGACCAGTCACCTGATCATCGACGCGGCCCAGCACGGCCTCGGCTCCCGCGCCTGCGGCCCCGACGTATGGCCGGAGTTCGCGCTGCGCCCGGAGGCGCGCACGATCAGGCTCCGGATAACGGGAGGCCGAACCACGACGTGAGGCCCGCCCGGTCGGCGGCGGATGTACTGATCTGCTTCGCCGACGGCAACACCTTCGAGGGCATCTGCCAGTACTGCGACCGGGCAGTCGACTTCGCTTTGGACGAAGCGGAGATGTGCCAGGACTGCCTCGAAACGCGATTCGCCAAGTTCTGCGAGCGTGCACGAGCAGGGCGTGCTGCTGCGGCCTGCGTCTTGCAGCGATGCAAGACGGATCGGCGGCATAGGGAAAGGACTTTCAATTCCCAGGGTGATCTGAGGTGAGTGGTGGATCAGGGGGCCACATGCGTTAGCGTGGCGAGCGTTGACGGCGAGCCCCGTGCTGGTTCGTGCTGGTTTTAGAGGCGCAGTAGGGTAAACGTGCAGGTCAGGGCAATTTCATGAGAATACTGCACACTTCCGACTGGCATCTGGGCCGGGCGTTCCACCGGGTGAACATGCTCGGCGCCCAGTCCGAGTTCATCGGCCATCTCGTCACGACCGCGCGCGAGCGCCACGTGGACGCGGTGGTCGTGTCGGGAGACGTGTACGACCGGGCGGTGCCGCCGCTGGCCGCCGTCGACCTCTTCGACGACGCCCTGCACCGGCTCGCGGACCTCGGTGTGCCCACGGTGATGATCTCCGGGAACCACGACTCGGCGCGCAGGCTCGGAGTCGGCGCGGGGCTCATCGGGCGCGCGGGCATTCACCTGCGGACCGACGCCTCGGCGTGCGGTACACCCGTGATGCTCACCGACGCCCAGGGGGAGGTGGCCTTCTACGGGCTGCCGTATCTGGAACCGGCCCTCGTGAAGGACGAGTTCGGGGTGGACAAGCCGGGACACGAGGCAGTGCTGGCCGCCGCCATGGACCGGGTCCGCGCCGACCTGGCCACGCGCGCGCCGGGCACCCGCTCCGTCGTCCTCGCCCACGCCTTCGTCACCGGGGGCGAGGCCAGCGACAGCGAGCGGGACATCACCGTCGGCGGAGTCGCCTCCGTACCGGCGGGCGTCTTCGACGGCGTCGACTACACCGCGCTCGGGCATCTGCACGGCAGCCAGACCATCACCGAGCGCGTGCGCTACTCCGGCTCCCCTCTGCCGTACTCGTTCTCGGAGGCCGAGCACCGCAAGAGCATGTGGCTGGTGGACCTGGGCCCCGAGGGCTCCCTGAGCGCGGAGCGGATCGACTGCCCCGTCCCCCGGGCCCTCGCCCGCATCCGGGGAAACCTGGAGGACCTGCTCGCCGATCCGGAGCTGAAGCGCCACCAGGAGGCATGGGTCGAGGCGACCCTCACCGACCCGGTGCGCCCGGCCGACCCCATGGCGCGACTGACCGAGCGCTTCCCGCACACCCTCAGCCTCGCCTTCGACCCCGATCGGGCCCCCGAGGACCCGGACACCTCCTACGCCCGCCGCCTTGCGGGCCGCAGCGAACAGCAGATCGCGGAGGACTTCGTCGCCCATGTGCGCGGCGCGGGCCCCGACGCACACGAACAGACCGTGCTGCGCGACGCGTTCGACGCGGTCCGCGCCGACGAGGCCGTACGGGAGGTCGCCCGGTGACAACACCGCGTGTGCTCGGCCGGAGGAGGGCCCGATGAGGCTGCACCGCCTGGACATCACCGCCTTCGGGCCCTTCGGCGGCGCCCAGAAGGTCGACTTCGACGAGCTGTCGTCCGCCGGGCTCTTCCTGCTGCACGGGCCGACGGGCGCGGGCAAGACCTCCGTCCTGGACGCCGTCTGCTTCGCGCTGTACGGGGCGGTGCCCGGCGCCCGCCAGAGCGGCCAGGGCCTGGGCCTGCGCAGCGATCACGCGGCGCCCGCCACCCGCACCGAGATCCGCCTCGAACTCACCGTGGCCGGACGCCGCTTGGAGATCACCCGGCAGCCGCCCTGGGAGCGCCCCAAGAAGCGTGGCGCCGGCACGACCACCGACAAGGCACAGAGCTGGCTGCGCGAGTACGACGCCTCGGCGGGCGCCTGGAAGGACCTCAGCCGCTCCCACCAGGAGATCGGCGAGGAGATCACCCAGTTGCTCGGGATGAGCCGCGAGCAGTTCTGCCAGGTGGTGCTGTTGCCCCAGGGGGACTTCGCGCGCTTCCTGCGGGCGGACGCGGAAGCCCGCGGCAAGCTCCTCGGCCGCCTCTTCGACACCCACCGTTACGCCGAGGTCGAGGAGCGCCTCGCCGAGCGGCGGCGGTCGGCCGAGGCCGAAGTGCGCTCCGGAGACGCCGCGTTGCTGGCCGACGCGCACCGCATGCAGCAAGAGGCCGGGAACACCGTCGAGGTGCCGCTGCCCGACGTGGCGCCCGGCGACCCCGGCCTCGCCGAGTCCATCCTGACCTGGGCCGCCGTCGCCCGCAGCACCGCCCGCGAACGGCTGACGATCGCCCACTGCGCCCGAACGGCCGCCGAATCGGCGCAGGCCGCCGCGGATCGCATGCTCGACGACGTACGTGAAGTGGCCCGGCTGCAGCGCCGGTTCACGGAGGCCCGGGAGCGTGCCGCGCGTCTGGAGGAGCGGGCCGACGCCCATCGGGAGGCCCAGGCGCGGATGGAGCGTGCCCGCAAGGCCGAGGCGGTGGCCCCGGCGCTCGACCTGCGTGAGGTGGCCGAGGCCGAGCACCGGCGCGCCGCGGCCGAGGAGGCACACGCGCGTGCGGCCCTCCCGGAGACGTTCGGCGACGCCGGCGCGCCCGGGCTCGCGGCCGCCGCCCGCAAGGCCGCCGAGGAGCTGGGCGGACTGGAGTCGGCGCGCCGGGCCGAACGACGGCTGGCGCAACTAGCCACAGAGCGCGCCTCCTTGGACCGCCAGGAGCGCGCCGACGACGACGTCCTCCAGGAGGCCGACGGCTGGCTGGCCACGTGGGAGGACACCCGCGCCGGTATCGAGGCGCGGATCGAGGCCGCGCAGGAGGCCACGACCCGCGCAGAGCAGCTCGCCGTGCGGCGCGAACCCGCTCTCAAGCGGCTGGGCGCGGCCCGGCAGCGCGACCAGTTCGCCCAGGACACGGACCACGCCCACGAACGGGCCCTCGCCTCGCGTGAACGCGCCACCGGGGCACGCGCCCACTGGCTCGACCTCAAGGAACAGCGACTCAAGGGCATCGCCGCCGAACTCGCCGCCGGGCTCGTCGTCGGGCAACCCTGCGCCGTCTGCGGCGCCACCGAACACCCCGCGCCCGCACGGAAGGTCGCCGGACACGTCGACCGGGAGACCGAGGAGCGGGCCCTCGCCGCGTATCAGCGCGCCGATGAGCAGCGCACCGAGGACGAGCGGCGGCTCGGCGTCGTACGCGAGGCGCTGGCCGCCGCGACGGCGGAGGCGGGCGACACTCCGACCGCACAACTCGCCGATCAAGCCGAGGAGTTGGAGCGGCAGCACACCGAGGCCCGAGCCGCCGCCTCCGCTCTGCACGCCGCGCGTGAGGCGCGGGAACAGGCGGAGCGTGAGCGCGAACGGCGGCTGGCCGCCCAGCAGGAGGCCGCCCGCCGGGTCGCCTCGCGTGCTTCGCTCAGGGACGCCCTGGACCGCGAAAAAGCCTCACTGGAACGGGACTTGGAGCAGGCACGGGGCTCCGCCAAAACCGTCTCCGCGCGCGCCGGGCAGCTGGAGCGGCGGGCCGCGCTGCTCACCGAGGCCGCGGACGCCGTCCGCGCGGCCGAGGACACCGCGCAGCGCCTCAAGAACGCCGACGCGCGACTCGCCGACGCGGCCTTCCGCGCCGGGTTCGACACACCGCGGGAGGCGGCCGCCGCACTGCTCGACGACGCGGCGCACCGAGAGCTCCAACGGCGGCTCGACGTCTGGCAGTCGGAGGACGCGGCGGTACGCACCGTACTCGCCGAGGCCGACACGGCCGCCGCCGCCCAGCAGCCGCCCGCCGACTTGCGGGCCGCGGAGCAGTCCGCCGAGTCCGCCGCCCGGCGTCTGCGGGCCGCCGCCTCCGCGCGGGACGCGGCGACCCGGCGCTGCGCGGAACTCGACGCCCTCTCCGCGCGCGCGACCAGGGCTGTGCGCCGCCTGGCGCCGCTGCGTGAGGAGTACGACCGCGTGGCACGGCTGGCCGGACTGGCGGCGGGCACCTCGGCGGACAACGAGCGCAAGATGCGCCTCGAGTCGTACGTCCTCGCCGCCCGCCTGGAGCAGGTCGCCGCCGCCGCGACCGTACGGCTGCGGCGGATGTCCTCCGGGCGCTACACCCTCGTGCACTCCGACGACCGGGCGGGCCGCGGCCGCAGCGGGCTCGGCCTGCATGTCGTCGACGCCTGGACCGGGCGGGAGCGGGACACCGCGACGCTCTCCGGCGGCGAGACGTTCTTCGCCTCCCTCGCGCTGGCCCTCGGTCTCGCGGACGTCGTCACCGACGAGGCCGGTGGCGTGCGGCTCGACACCCTCTTCATCGACGAGGGCTTCGGCAGCCTCGACGACCAGACCCTCGACGAGGTCCTCGACGTCCTCGACTCACTGCGCGAGCGCGACCGCAGCGTCGGCATCGTCAGCCATGTCGCCGACCTGCGGCGCCGCATCCACGCCCAGCTTGAGGTGGTGAAGGGGAGAACGGGGTCGGTGGTACGGCAGCGGGGCACGGGCGGCTCGTGATCGTTCGCTTGCCTGCCGCTACGACGACTTCGGCGCCCAGGGCGTTCTTCGAGTCCGCCGCCACTGGCGCATCGGGATGCTGAACCTGACCTGGCCGGAGGAATGCTCGGACCGGATGGCCGAATTGATACTTCCGCGTGCGGTCACTTCAGGCACTGGCGTGTGACTCCTCATAGACCCTGCGTGTGCTCTCCTGACAGGCTTCCGTGCATGGCACAGATCAGTCGCGCCGGAGCCGTCAATGTTGAGTACAGCCACTTCCCGGTGGGTGAGCTGTGGGAAGCCGGATTCGAGCGCAGGGAGGGCAAGCCAGACTTCCAGGCAGAGGAACCAGTCGTCGTTGTTCCGGGGCAGATCGTCGTGACGTCGCGGGTCCAGGAGCACAGCGCGCCGGTCGTCTTGGTTGTCAGTGACCGAGCGGACGAGGCGCCGGGACCCGCGTGGGTCTTGGTGACTTCAGTGGCCTACCAGCCAATTTATACGGGGCGCATGGCCGCCTTCGACACGATGAACGGCCCGGCCGGTGGCGCCGTAGCGCCCATCGAAGTCTTTGGTCGGCAGGCTGAGCCGGGGGAGCCCCTCGTCGATCTCGACCCGGCCCGCACCTACCGGGTGCAGGTGTGGGCGCAGGGCCGGGCCGATGCCCGCGAACGGTTCGACTCCGCTGTGCAGCGGGAGGAACGGGACAGCTTCGACGTGTTCGAGAGCTACGTGATCGTGTTCGTCCCCTCGGGCACACAGGAGCCGCCACAACCCGCCCCAGTGGAGAGCCGGCGGGACCGCCTTGCCCGCCAGCACGGAAAGCCGCCACTGAACATGCGTTGACGTGCACAGCGGAGAGGGGGAGCAGCGTTGCGCCGACTCCCCCTCTCTACTGGCAGATGCGGGTTACTTCACGTAGATGCCGTACGCGTTGCCGTGCAGGATCCGGTCACTGCCGTACCAGTTGCCCAGCTCACGGCCCGCCTGCTCGTGGTCGATAGTGGTCTTGTCCGTTACATCTCACCTCCCGGTGGGACCCGTGCCTGCCATGAACCCTGAGCCAAAACTCTGCCAGGGGACGCCCCTCTGGCCTGAGGAGTTTCCCCCGGCCCGCGATGACGAGGGCGCTGCATGTGCGCGAGCTGTCGGGCGCAGAGTTCATTGCCTCGCGATGAGGCTCTCAGCGAGGAATGGCGAGAAGGCGCCGACAGGAACGTCGGGGGCCACGCCGCACATGCCTGTTCAAACTGCTCCACGCGGCGCCGTACGCTCCCGGCGCGACGATGCCCGGCGAGGTGCGGGTCTCGGCATACTGGTCGGCGCCCTCGGCTATCTCGTCCGCCTCGTTGCCGTCGTCGCCGTCGTCCTCCTCCTCCGTCACCTTGGGAGTGACGGCACCGACCGACTGGGCACGCTCGGCGGCGAGTTGGGCGAGCGTACGGGCCCCGAACGGGTGCTGTCCGAGCCGAGCGCGGCGCCTGCGGGTAGGGCGGCGAGAGCGGCGGATGCGGTGATGGCACAGATCGTGAGCCATCGTCTCTTACGGGTTGGTACTGACACCAGGTCCTCCCAAACGGCGTTGGGGCAGACAGGATCACGAGAGACGGGGACCAGAACGAGGCTTTGGTCACCGCGAGCAGCATGTGTCCTCCGTCCAGGGTCTCCCGGCGCACCGAGCGGCGGGTCCAGCCGGTGGTGGTCAGCACGCCGAAGCACACCGCCGGCGCCATCAGCCCGTAGGAGAGGTACCCGTGCGAGCGTCGCGACGTGCCGCACCCTCTGGTCATAGGGGGTGTAGTTGCCTTCGGCGTGCGCGGCCGGCATTGCGGCCAGCGATGTGACCAGCGGCAGGGCCAGTGCGGCGGCGCGCGCCGGCCACCGGGTGGAATCTGCCGAAGCCGAGACGTTCTCCTTGCAGGGGCCGGGCGTGACGAACTGCTCGGCGTGGGCCGCACCGGGCCCCGCGAAGTCCTACAGGCTGTGAGGCTAGCCTGTGTCCTACAGGATGTGCGACAAAGGAGTGCCGCAGCCCCGTAGGACGGGGTGGGCGGCTGCAGGGAAGGAAGAACGGATCATGTCGAGCCCGCGGGACGACGGGACCGACGTTCCTGAGGCGGGCGCCCGGCGCCCGGCCGGGGCGTTGGAGGCCGAGGTGATGGCCGCGCTGTGGGCCGGGGACGGGCCGCTGACCGCGGCCCAGGTGCATGCGGTCCTGGGTGACGGCCTGGCCTATAAGACGGTGCTGACGGTGCTGGGCCGGCTGCACGCCAAGGGGCTGGTGGACCGGGAGCAGGCCGGTCGCGCCCACTCCTACAGCCCGCGGCGCGGTCCGGCGGAGGTGGCGGCCGAGCAGATGAACGCCGCGCTGCGACGGGGGCCGCGGGGCCCGGAGGTGCTGCAGCGTTTCGTTGACACCCTGGACCCCGGGGAGCAGGCCGCGCTCCGCGCCCTGCTTGACCCGCGGGACTGACCGAGTAAGGAAAGGCAGCGCCGCTCGTGTACCTGACCGTGTATCTGCTGCTGCTCGCCCCCGTCGTGCTGTCCGCCGCCGGTATCCGGCTGGCCCGTCGACTCGCGCCCGCGGCTGCCGCCTGGGCGCTGACCGCCATGATCGCGATGGCCGCGGCGGCGACGGTGTGGGGTCTGGTGGTGCTGGCGGCCGGCGGTCTGGGCCGCACCCGGGAGGTTGTGACCTACGCCCGCCCCGACCCGGTAGCCCTGGCCGCCGCCGACCCCGTCCCACGGGCCCCCGGCATCCTGGCGGCGATCCTGCTCACGTGCGGGTTGATCCGGCTGTTCCGTTCGGTGTGGCGGCGCCGCCGCGACATCCGCGCCCTCGCCGGGCTGCGGTCCCTGCCCGCCGCCGGGGACCTGGTGGTCCTGGCCGACGAGCATCCGGACGCCTACGCGCTGCCCGGCACCCCGGGCCGGAGCGTGGTCACCCGGGGCATGCTGCCCGCCCTGCCCCCGGCCGAACGCGCCGTGCTGCTGCCCCACGAACGCGCCCACCTCACCCATCGCCACCACCGCTACACCGCCCTGGCCCAGGCCGCCTGCGCCCTCAACCCGCTCCTGGGCCGGCCGCGCGAGAACCTCGCCTTCGCCCTGGAACGCTGGGCCGACGAGGACGTCGCCACCGCTGTCGCCAGCCGCCCCATAGCCGCCCGCTCCCTGGCCCGCGCCGCCCTCGCGAGCAGCGGCCACGCCGGTCCGGCCACCACGTTGGCCTACCCGCGCCACCGGGTGACCGCCCGCGTCCGCGCCCTGCAGGACGCCCGCCCGGAAAGCCACTGGAAGGCCGCCGCACCCGCCCTGGCCCTCACCACGGCCACCGCCCTCGCACCGGCCGACGCCACCGCCGCACCGGGCCGCTTCCTGGAGATACTGAACCCGTGACCGGCCCCGCCGCCACGCCCACCCCGGCAGCGCACCGCCCGGCCTGGCTGACCCGCAACGTCAAAGTGCTCTGCGGGGTGTCCTTCCTCCAGGATGCGGCCAGCGAACTCCTCTACCCCATCTTGCCGATCTTCCTCACCGTGGTGCTCGGCGCGCCGCCCGCCGTCGTCGGCGCGATCGAGGGCCTGGCCGAAGGGGTCGCGTCGGTCACCAAGGTCGCCGCCGGGCGCCTCGCGGATCGCTTCGAGCGCCGCCCGCTGATCGGCCTCGGCTACGGGCTCGCCGCGCTCGGCAAACTGCTCATCGCCGCCGCCACCGTCTGGCCGCTGGTGCTCCTCGCCCGCTGCGTCGACCGGCTCGGCAAGGGGCTGCGCGGGGCGCCCCGTGACGCCCTGCTCGTCGACGGTGTTCCCGCCGGGCAACGGGGCCGGGTGTTCGGGCTGCACCGCGCCGCCGACACCGCCGGCGCCGTGGTCGGCCCGCTGGCCGGGCTCGCCCTGTACGAGGCGCTCGACCACCGCCTGCGTCCGCTGTTCTGGGTCGCGGTCATCCCCGCTGTCGCCTCGGTGCTCCTGGTCCGCGCCGTCCGTGACCCCCGCACTACCACCGCTGGTTCCGTCGCGCAGAAGGAGACCAACCGCGTCCCCTGGCGGGCCCTGCCCCGCCCTTACTGGCGGGTGCTGGCCGTGTTGACCTGCTTCAGCCTGGTCAACTTCCCCGACGCGCTGCTGCTGTTGCGCGCCCACGACCTGGGTCTGTCCACCGCCGGGGTGGTCGGAGCGTACGCCGTGTACAACCTCGCCTACGCGGCCCTCAGTTACCCCGCCGGCGCCCTGTCCGACCGGCTGCCGCGCCCGGCCGTGTTCACTGCTGGGCTGGGCTTCTTCGCCGTTGGCTATCTCGGCCTCGGCCTGATCCATGCCCCGTGGCTGGTGTTCGTGGTGCTGCCGCTGTACGGCGGTTTCGCCGCGTGCACCGACGGCGTCGGCAAGGCATGGATCTCCTCCCTCGTCCCCGACCGGGAGCAGGGCACCGCGCAGGGCCTGTACCAGGGGGCCACCGGCGCTGCGATCCTCCTTGCCGGGGTCTGGGCGGGACTGGTCTGGGGAGCCGACGGGCGGATGCCGCTGCTGATCTCCGGGACTGTCGCGATCGCCGTCGCGGGTGCCCTGCCCGCGCTCGTCCGCACGCGGACGGCCGCCTGCTGATCGCCCTCGCTGCCGGGGCTAGGCTCGCCGCATGGTCGAGCACACCGGCGGATTGGTGGAGGTCGTCTACCACCCTGGAGATCCGCAGAGTTCGCCGCTGGACGTCCGGAACGGAACGGAGATCGTGATCACGCTGCACGGTTCTACGTCGTACGGATGGACCCCCATCGAGGTCATCGCAGGGCCGCTCACGGTGGTTGAGGCGGAGAACGACGAGGAGACGACGACCGCCACCGTGCGCGCGACTGGCCCCGGCGAGGCCGAGCTCCGCTCGACGTCGTCGTTCCGCGGGGACCGGTTCGGGCCGCGGACGCGGCTGTGGCGGCTCACGGTGCACGTGAAGCCGTGAAGCTCAGGGGACAACGGTGAGCGTCAACTGCCACGCCTGCGAAGGCGGACCGTGGGGGTCGGGGGTGAAGGTGTCGGCGGAGCTGAGGGTGACGGTACCGGGGGCGGCCGCTCGGGCGGTGGCGGTGCGGGTGCCGTTGTCGGCGACGTCATTGCTCAACACCGTCACGACACCCCGGGCGGAGCTGGTGACCGGCGCCCAGCGATAGTTGGAGGTCCGTGCCCGCAGGGTGATGACGATCTGCGTGCCGGTGTGGACGCAGGAGCTGTGCAGGGGGTTGTCCGCGGCCGGATAGAGCACCCGGAACGTGCCGCTGAGGCACAGCCGGGTGCTGCCGCCGGTGGAGGGGGCGGGGCTGGACGGCGGTGGCGTGGTGCCTGGTTGATGTGACGGGGTGGTGGTGGACGCACCGGGTGAGGCCGATCCGTGGCCGTCCGATGCCGAGGGGCTTGTCTGCGTGGTCGTCGAGACCGTGCCGGGGGCTGACGCGGAGGTGCCGCCGCCCGCATCCGATCCGCACGCGACGAGCGCCGCCAGCGCCAGGGGCGCCACCAGCAACCATCCGTCGGGTCTGTGCTTCGAATTCATCACGGCTCCCGGATTGCGGGGGTATGGGGCACTGCCGAACCTTGGACGGCCGCCGTCCAGGCTGGGTTCCCGGCGGCGTACGCACAGCACCACCGATACAGGGAAAACCCTATGCCTTTCCTGTCTCTTGACTGTGCATCGTAAATTTTCGGTTCCGTGGCGCGTCTGCGGCGTAAACCGCCTTGTCGGTCGGCATGGCCGGTGCAAGCATCGCGGCTTGCGAACACGCGTGCACCTTGCGTGAACGTCCTTCACCTCACCCCCAGTCGGGCGATCCCCGGCTGCCCGAAAGGATGTTCAGTGACACGCTCCAGACTCAGACCCGGCCCCGGACTCAGACGCGGCCGAATAGCCACCCTCACCGCGTTGGTGATCTCGCTGCCAGCCCTCTGGCTCACCGCCCCCATGGCCCACGCCGACCCTGCTCCCGTGACCGCCGCAGCCCACCATTCCGCCGACTCCGGTCCCGCCGTGCGCCACGACACCTCCCGCCCGCTGCGCGACCTCGCCAAAGCCGCCGCGCACCGCCACCGCAGCGGCAAGCACCGGCAGGAGGATGACCCCGGCGAGGAGCGACTGCCGCACCCGCCCGCCTCCCACATCCCGGACCCGGTCGTGCAGTCCAGCCCCGGCGGCCCCTCCGCGCCCTCCACCGGTTCGAACTTCGAGGGCATCGGCGCCTCCAACTACTCGATCACCGGCGTACCGCCGGACCCCAACGCAGCGGTCGGCTCCAGCCAGATCGTCGAGACGGTCAACACCGCCTACGCCGTGTACTCGAAGACCGGTACCACGGTGCTCGCGCCGACGAACACGAGCACGCTGTGGTCCGGGTTCGGCGGCTCCTGTCAGTCCACCAACGACGGTGACGCGGTGGTCCGTTGGGACACCCTCGCGAGTCGCTGGGTGGTCACCCAGTTCGCCAACGTCTCCTCGTCCTCGGGCCCGTACTACGAGTGCATGGCCGTCTCCACGAGCGCGGACGCCACCGGCAGCTACAACCGGTACGCGTACCAGTTCTCCAGCTTCCCGGACTACCCCAAGCTGTCGGTGTGGCCGGACGCGTACTACATCACGTACAACATGTTCACCCCGTCCGGCACCTTCCTGAACGCCGAAGTGTGCGCCATGAACCGGGCGAACATGCTCACCGGCGCGGCGGCCACCCAGCAGTGCTTCACCACGTCGTCGGCCTATGGCGGGCTGCTCGGCTCGGACCTGGACGGCTCGACCGCACCGCCGTCCGGTGAGCCGGAGCTCCTGGTCGGGCTGGGCACGACCAGTACGACGCTGGCGTACTGGAAGTTCCACGTCGACTGGAGCACCCCGGCCAACTCCACCTTCACCGGCCCCTCGACGCTCACCGTGGCCAGCTATACGACGGCCTGCGGAAGCTCCGGCACCTGCGTTCCCCAGTCCGGTACCAGTCAGCAACTCGACTCGCTGTCCGACCGGTTGATGTACCGGCTGGCCTACCGCAACTTCGGCGATCACGAATCCCTGGTGGTCAACCACGCGGTCACGGCCGGGAGTTCGGTGGGCGTTCGTTGGTATGAGCTGCGGCTGTCCGGCGGCACCCCGACCGTCTACCAGCAGGGCACCTACGCGCCCGACTCCACCTACCGCTGGATGGGCTCGATCGCCGAGGACAAGGCCGGCAACATCGCGCTCGGCTACTCCCAGTCGTCCTCATCCGTGCACCCGTCGATCCGCTACACCGGGCGGCTGGCCGGGGACTCGCTCGGCACGATGACCCAGGGCGAGGTCACCGCGATCACGGGCGGCGGGTCGCAGACCACGTACAGCCGATGGGGCGACTACACCTCGATGGCCGTCGACCCGGCGGACGACTGCACGTTCTGGTACACGAACGAGTACGAGCCCGCCAACGGCAACTTCAACTGGCACACCCGTATCGCCGCGTTCACCCTGCCCAACTGCGGTTCCACGGCCGCGAACGACTTCTCGGTGTCGGTCAGCCCAGCCTCGGGCAGCGTCACGGCCGGGTCCTTCTCGAGTACGACCGTGTCCACGGCCGTCACGGCCGGCAGCGCGCAGTCGGTGAACCTGACCGCCTCGGGCCTGCCCACCGGCGCGACCGCCACCTTCAACCCGACCTCGGTCACCGCGGGCAGCTCGTCCACACTGACGGTGGCGACCTCCTCGTCCACCCCGGCCGGCACGTACAGCATCACCATCACCGGTACAGGTGCCTCGGCCACGCACACCACGACGTACAGCCTGACCGTCAACTCCACCTCCGGCGGCGGGATCACCAACGGCGGCTTCGAGACGGGCAGTCTGTCCGGCTGGACGTCGGCCGGCACCACCTCGGCGGTCAGCACCGGTGCCCACACCGGCACGTACGCCGCCCGGGACGGGAGCACCTCGCCGACCAACGGTAACTCGTCGGTGGCGCAGACCTTCACCGCCCCGACCGGTACCAGCACGCTGTCCTTCTACTACAACGTGACCTGCCCGGACACGATCACCTACGACTGGGCAACGGCCACGCTGAAGGACAACACCACCGGGACGACCAGCACGGTGCTGGCCAAGGCCTGC
Source organism: Streptomyces sp. NPDC048415 (assembly GCF_040651675.1). Taxonomy (NCBI): domain Bacteria; kingdom Bacillati; phylum Actinomycetota; class Actinomycetes; order Kitasatosporales; family Streptomycetaceae; genus Streptomyces; species Streptomyces sp. NPDC048415. The sequence goes on from NZ_JBEZKJ010000008.1 coordinate 107,687, forward strand.
GTCCCGTCCTCCGGTTGGCTCCAGAAGACCGCATCGGTCACCGCGGGCCACTCGTACACGCTCACCATGATCAGCCACGACGACAACTACACCGGCGACGCGACGTACGCCCGGTATGACGACGTGACGCTGTCCTGACCGCGTCGTCTCCGCGGGGCGGACCGTCATCCGGTGATCGACGGTCCGCCCCGCATCCCACCGCCAGCACCCTTGGCGATCCCCACCCGGGCCAGCGGGCCCGTTCCACGACAAGGGGAACATCCATGGCACGGTCAACCTCGGCGCGCAGACTCGCCGCCACCGCGACCACCACCGCCCTGCTCGCCTTAGGCGGCGTGCTGCTCGCCCAACCCGCCTCCGCGGACGTGTCCAACGGCGGCTTCGAGACGGGCAGCCTGTCCGGCTGGACATCAGCTGGAACCACGTCCGTGGTCAACTCCGGTGCCCACAGCGGAACATACGCCGCCAGAGTCGGCGGCACGGCCCCGACAAACGGCGACTCGTCCATAGCCCAAACCTTCAGCGCCCCCACCGGCAGCACCCAGGTGTCCTTCTCGTACAGCGTCACCTGCCCCGACACGGTCACCTACGACTGGGCGACCGCGACGCTGCAGGACACCACGACCGGCACCACGTCCACCGTGTTGGCCAAGACGTGCACCAACGGCCAGGGCTGGAAGCAGGCCACCGCCGCCGTCACCGCCGGACACAACTACACGCTCACCCTCGTCAGCCACGACGACAACTACACCGGCGACGCCACCTACACCCTCTACGACGACGTGGCCTTCACCACCAGCGCCCCGCCGCCCGGCCTGACCCAGGTCAGCACCGACCCGTTCACCAACTCCTCCAGCCAGCACGCCACCGAGCTGGAGCCGGACACCTTCTCCTACGGCAACACGATCGTCGCCTCCTCGCAGGTCGGCCGGTTCACCGACGGCGGCGCCTCCGACATCGGCTGGAACACCTCCACCGACGGCGGCACCACCTGGCAGCACGGCATGCTCCCGGGCATCACCACCTATCAGGGCGGCGGCAGTTGGGCCCGCGTCTCGGACCCGGCCGTGGCCTACGACGCCAAGCACGGCACCTGGATGGTGGCCGGGCTGGTCCTCGACAGCAACGTCAACGGCGCGGGCGTGAGCGTCAGCCGCTCCGCCAACGGCACCACCTGGCAGAACCCGGTGATCGCGGTCGGCAACGACGGCAAGGGCTACGACAAGGAATGGATCGTCTGCGACAACACCTCCACCAGCCCGTACTACGGCAACTGCTACGTCGAGGTCGACGTCACCTCGTCGAGCAACCAGATCATCATGAGTACGTCGACTGACGGCGGCGCCACCTGGTCGGCCCCCAAGTCGCCCTCCGGCAGCCCGAGTGGCCTCGGCGGCCAGCCGCTGGTCCAGCCCTCCGGCACGGTCGTCGTCCCTTACTCCGCCAACGGCAGCGCGATCCGCTCGTTCAACTCGGCCAACGGCGGCTCCAGCTGGAGCGCCACCACGCTGATCGCCAACGTCAGCAGCCACGCCGTGGCCGGCAACCTGCGCGACGGCGAGGGCTTGCCGTCCGCCGAGATCGACGCCGCCGGCAAGGTCTACGTCGCCTGGCAGGACTGCCGCTTCCGCTCCGGCTGCCCGGCCAACGACATCGTCTACTCCACATCCACCAACGGCACTTCGTGGTCGGCGGTGACCCGGGTCCCGATCGACGCCACCACCAGCGGTGTCGACCACTTCATCCCGGGCATCGGCGTCGACCACGCTACGTCGGGCGCCACGGCGAAGATCGGCCTCTACTACTACTTCTACCCGACCGCGAACTGCACCGCCTCCACCTGCCAGCTGGAGGTCGGCTACCTCACCTCCGCCAACGGCGGCAGCACCTGGAGCAGCCCGACCACCGTCGCCGGCCCCATGTCCCTGTCCCGGATCGCCAGTAGCACCCAGGGCAGCATGGTCGGCGACTACATCTCCACCTCCGTCGTAAGCGGCAAGTCCGTCGCCGTCTTCGCCGTCGGCAAAGCACCGACCAATGGCCAGGCATTCGACGAGGCCCTCTACACCGCCGGCGGTCTGAACATCACCGGCGGCACGGCCCGTTCGACGACGTCCGGCGCGGCGTCGACATCCACACACCACACGAGCGCGCACCCACTGCCAACCCTGCGCTGAGCCACCCGACTGAAATACCCGCGGGCCGCACCTCTGATCCCAGGGTGCGGCCCGCGGGCGGGTGCTGGCCGTTGTGACGCCGCCAGTCCGCGGTCCGTGTCACGTCAGCACGTGCTCCAGGAGTTGGCACAGGTCGTCGACGGCGCCGAAGGCCGGAAGAACGCCGAGGGCGAGGACAGCCACGGCGAGGGGCCACAGGTGTGGGGGCGGCGATGCGGCGGGTGAGGGCGCTGTTGGTGAAGTTCAACGCGCAGGTGGAGAGACGGCGTTTACTGAGGGTGTTCGCCAGCGCGTTCCGGGCTGCTTCAGCGATGGCGAATCCTGCGTGAGCCAAGGACGTTGCTATCCAGTGCTGGTAGTAGTTGTCGGCGCAACCTGCAGCGGCGCGTGCTGGCTCGGTGGTGCCGACTTCTATGCCGCCTCAGATCGGGGCGAGACCGCCGCAACTGCCCCGACGCCTATAGACCGTCGGGGGTCGGCTGTGAACCGTGGCGTACTGCCGCTCGGTGCCGGGCGCGGGCGATCATGCGTCGGCCTCGGGTGCCGCCGACAGGACGCAGCGCCTTCTGCAGGGGGGCGAACCAGCTCTGGCGGAGGCCGCCCAGCACCGCGAACCGGGTCCCGGAGCCCTCCGGGACGGCAGCCATCCCCCCGACCACGTACCGGCTCTGCATGAGGCACCATCCCGGTTGCAGCAGCACGTCGAACCGGGCGCGATGCCCGAAGGGGCCGTACGCCCAGGCGCTCTGACGGGTCTCGGACGTGGGCGACGAGCGGAAGGCACGCAGGGTCGGCACCAGGTGGGGCAGTTCCCTCTCCAGATCGCTCGCCACCGCCCACACCTCCGTGAACGGGAGGTCGAGATACGCGTCCGCGTACATGACGGCGTTCAGCCCGGCGGCCATGACGCGCAGCCGCCGCACGGGGTCGAGTTCGGTTGTCGGCCAGTCCACGCTCATCGCGCCCACGCCTTTCGGAAGCTGTTGCGGGCGCGGTGCAAGCGGGACTTCACCGTGCCGCAGGAAATGTTCAGGATCTGACTCGCCGACCGCTCATCCAGCCCTTCGAGCTCGCGCAGCACCAGGACGGCGCGGTGCTCGCTCGACATGCGGCGCAGGACGTCACGTACGTCCGCGGCGAGCTCGGGGCCGCGTGACCCGGGAAGGTCGTCGAACTCGCAGACGGGGGTCTCATGTTCCGCGCGCCGGGCCACCCGCACGGCTTCGCGCACGGAAATCGTACGTACCCAGGCGTACAGGGCCCGCGGGTCCTTCAGCTTGGGCAGGCCCTGGAAGACAGCGATCAGCGACTCCTGCACCGCGTCGGGGCTGTCCGCCAGCGCGATGGGGCGGCACAGCCGGCTGACATAGGGCGTCAGCAGGTTCAGGAGGTCGTTGAGAGCCAGGGCGTCACCGGCCTGAGCGGCATGTACGAGGAGGCCTGCCGCAGCCCATGGATCCTCCTCCGACGGCTGTCGGCGTACCGGCTCGCGCCGCACGCCCGTAGTGACTGTGTTCATGCGCCGTTCTCCTCCCTTTCCCTTGCCTTGTGTCGCTCGGCACCACAGGACGACTCGGTGCGGGCGCTTCACAGGGGCAGAGGGGCTCTTTCCGGCGCACACTCCCTGCGACCGCGGAAGTGGCGCGAATTGATGGGGGACCGGGGGAGCGTTTCGGGCGCGCACGGTCTCTTCTTGTACGACATCAGGGGCTGGGAGGTCGGAACCTGTGGCGAGGGAGCTGCGTCCCGAGACGCGTACGGGACAGGGTGCGGGGCGCGGACAGTTGGAGTACGCACCCGGACGGATTGTCGCGTTCCGCGGGATCCCGTTCGCGAAACCGCCGTTCGGGGCGCTGCGCATCGCCGCCCCCCGGCCGGCCGAGGCATGGGGCGGCGTCCGGCGGGCGACGGCCTTCGGGCCGCCGCCCCGCAGCGTGACCGGATGAACCCGGCGGCCACCGCGGAGGCGGACCGGGCCCCGGACTGTCTGACCGTCAACGTGTGGTCCCCGGACCTGGGGGCGGCGGCGCTGCCCGTCATGGTCTGGTTCCAGGGCGGCGCCTACGTCTTCGGACATGCGGGCGACCCGGTCTACGACGGAGCGCTTCTCGCCCGCGAGGGTGTCGTCGCCGTGACCTTCAACTACCGCGTCGGCATGGAGGGTTTCGCGCAGCTGGCTGGAGCACCGCCCAACAGGGGCCTGCTCGACCAGATCGCCGCGCTGCGCTGGGTGCAGGAGAACATCCGGGCGTTCGGCGGCGACCCGTCCATGGTGACCGTCTTCGGTGAGTCGGCCGGAGCCGGGTCGATCGCGGCGCTTCTCGCCATGGACGAGGCGGCCGGGCTGTTCGGGCGGGCGGTGGCGCAGAGCGTCCCCGGCTCTTACTTCACTCCGGAACTCGCCGCCGGCCTGGCCGGTGCCGTCTGCGGACGACTCGGTCTCGCCGCGACGGCGGACGCGCTGCGCGGGAGCTACCCGTACGCCCTGGCGGAGGCGGCGGAGGAGACCTTCGCCGAGGTGGGGACGCGTGCGGACCTCTGGGGCGTCGTCGCCCACACCGAGACCATGTTCTCGCCGGTCGTCGACGGAGAGACGCTGCAGTGCACGCCGTGGGACGCCGTCGAGCGCGGCGCGGCCCGCGGTATCAGCCTGCTGCTCGGCCACAACCGGCACGAATACCGCCTGTTCATGGCCAAGCGGGCGAGTTCGGCTGGGTGGACGGGGAGCGGGCGGCCCGGGCGCTGCACGTGTTCGGCGCCGCGGTCGGGGGCGCGCCCGCCTACCGCGCCGCCTACCCGGACGCCGACGCGGAGCAGCTCTACGAGCGCGTCAAGTCCGACTGGCTGTGCCGGATGCCGACGGTGCGGCTGCTGGACGCGCAGGCCGGTACGGGCTCGGGCCCCGTTCGCCTGCGAACTGCGCTGGCCCGCCCCCGCGTTCGGAGGTCGGCTCGGCGCCTGTCACGGCCTCGACGTACCGCTGGTGTTCGGCAGCCTGGACGCTCCCCTCGCCCGGCAGATGCTGGGCGAGCGGCCACCGGAGGAGGCCGTCGCCCTGTCCGTCCGGATGCGCACGGCGTGGACGGAGTTCGCGCGGACGGGCGATCCCGGCTGGCCGCCTACGGCCTCGACGAGCGGACGACGAATCTACGACAGCGTCGATACCCTGGAGGCAGACCCCCTGCCGGCTTCCCGCGAGCTGTGGGAAAAGCGAGGATTCGGGGTGCTCGGCCTGCGTTGACTCCCTCACCTCGACACGTTGTCGACGGATGAACCTGTGTATCTGCGCCTCGGTGTTGCCACACGGGGGTCTTGTGATCGGGCATCTTTTGCAGGCTCTCCCGCATTCTTTCACCCGATGCTAGTGTGATCCGCGGGCGTGCAGAAATATGAATTCGCCATCGGTGGGGTCAGTTATTCGTGTTCCGGTTTCTCCTCGCAAGCTTGTTACTTGTGAGTCGAGTCTAGAGGCGCGGTATCTGAGGCGAGCACCGGCAAAGCTGCGTGTGCCTTTGTGTGCTCGAATCGAGCAACTGATTCCCCGTTCCGTCCGGCGTATTTGTTCAAGCTGACGATGGGGGCGCAGTGAGTGGATTTAACGGGGGGCGCACGACGGGCGAGGATCCCGAAAGGGTGGCTCGTCTGGTGGAAGGAGCGCAGCGGGGAGACGCCCTGGCGATGGACGAACTGCTCGGTGTCCTCGCTCCGTACGTCGGCCGGGTCTGCGGACCCGTGGCCCTGCAGGACGGGGCGGACGCGGCCCAGGAGGCGCTCATCGCCGTCTTCCGCAACATCCGCCAGCTCAAGACGCCCGCGGCGCTGTTCGGTTGGGTGCGGGCGATCGCGGTCCGGGAAGCGGTGAAGTTCGCCAAGCAGCGGCAGCGGCAGAACACCGTTCCCGTGGAGTGGGGGGACAAGCCCACCGTCGAGGACCTGCAGCTCGCTTCCGACATCGCCGACGCCATGGGGCGGCTGGCGCCCGAGCACCGAGCGGTGCTGACATTGCGTCATGTCGAGGGGTTGAGTGAGCAGGAGGTCGCGGGGGTGCTCTCGGTCCCCGTCGGCACGGTCAGATCACGGCTGTTCCGCGCCCGCCGGTCATTCCGCACCGCCTGGGACTGACGGGGCCTCCACCCGCCGCTGCACCCGGTCGAGCAGAGCTCCGCTCCGCTTTGCCGACCGGAAGCGGCGCACCCGCCCGACCACCTGGCCGCCGGGGAAGCGCAGACTGCTGAAGAAGGCGAACCGGGTGCCGGCGCCGTCGGCCACCGCGGCCATGCCGCCGGTCAGAATCCTGCTCTGCATCAGGCACCAGCCGGGCCGCAGCACCACGTCGAAGCGCTCACGGTGCCCGAGGGAGCTGACCGCCTGCCCCGGCAGCCGGTCCCCGTCGCCGCCGGTGAGGGTGAAGGAGCGCAACCCGGGGACAATTCGCGGGAGTTCGTGCTCGAGATCGGAGACGACGGACCACAGCTGCTCGAGCGGCACGTCGAAGTACCGCTCCGCGTACGTCGGATGCCGCGTGGCGGAGGCGATGACCCGCAGCCGCCGTACCGAGTCGAGTTCGGCCGTTGGCCAACCGCTGTTCGCCGCACCGGTCATGCTGGCGCTCCCCCTGTGTCGTATGCGAGAGAGAGTCGCACCATCCTCCCGCACGGTCAAGCCCTCGCAAAGGCCCGTTGTCCGGGACGCCGAACTGATTCGCCGGACATATTTCGTACCCCGTGGGGAGTGTGTGGCCACCGCGCGGCCTCTCTCTTCTCAAGGCAGCCTTGAGCCGCCTTCAGGGCAGGAATGAGGAGAGAGGCATCGTGTATTCCAGTGGGTCGCTCCTCGTGCTGCCCCGCGCCCTTTCGCAATTCGGACCGCGGATAACGGGACTGGGCTTTGCCACCGCTTCCGCGCACGAAGGGCCACCCGTCGCGGTCGCGGTGGCGGAGCGCCGTTTCTCCCGGACGATGGCGCGATGGCGCAGGACCGACTTCCGCATCGGCCGCAGCGCGCTGCACCGTGCGCTGCGGGCCGCCGGACTCGCCGCGGACGCGGTCCTGTTCGACGGGCCCCGCCCCCGGCTGCCCGACGGGCCCGTCTCGGCCATCCGGTGGTGTGGCTGTGCGACCCGGTGCACGGCAACACGTACACCAGCGCGACGGGGCACAAGGTCCGGCATGTCGACACGGTGGCCGCCGAGATCCGCGGCTTCTTCGACGCGGTCCGCTCGGTCGGCGGCCGGCCCGGCGGCGTCCATCTGGAGGCCACGTCGGCAGCCGTCACCGAGTGCGTCGGCGGCCCCGCCGGGGTCACCGAGGAGGATGTACCCCTGCGGTACGAGACGGCCTGCGATCCGCGCCTCAACGGGGCGCAGACCGCCGAACTTATCGCTCCGGTCGCGGAGTTGTGTGCGGCGGAGTGACGGCTCGCGAGCCGCTCCCGAGGTTCGCCCCCCTTACACACCGGTGCCGCCGAACCGTGGAGCTTCGCCGGCACCGGTGTGTTGCCGGGTCGGGGTCAGGTTCCGCTACGGACGCGTCTTTGCGGACTTCCGTCGGCCACGGGCATGACCGCCGGCCGAACGGAATTCCGTGCACCGAGGGAACCTTTCGCGAGGCGGCCTCCTCCTGACAGACCGGCCAGCAAGTGAAATCAACGCCCCGGGGAGTTTCCGTGGAGAACCGCACATCACCGATGCCGGAAGTCGAAGGTGTCCGCCACCACCATGTCCGGGTGCGAGGAGTGCGGCTGCATGTCGCGGAGGCCGGAGAGGGGGAGCCGGTGGTCCTGCTGCACGGATTTCCCCAGCACTGGTACGGCTGGCGGCGGCTGATCCCGCTGCTGTCGGACGAGTACCGTCTGATCTGCGTGGACCAGCGCGGCTTCGGCTGGTCCGATGCGCCGGCCAAGGGCTACGACACCGACAGCAAGGTGGATGACGTACTGGCCCTGATGGACGAGTTGGGCCTTGGCCGGGTCCGTCTCATCGGGCACGACTGGGGAGCATGGACCGGCTTCCACCTGTGTCTGCGGGCACCGGAGCGGTTCACGCACTACCTGGCGCTGAACATGCTGCACCCCTGGCCGCTGCACCGTCGGCTGATGCCGCAGTCCTGGCGGTTCTGGTACACCGCGCTGCTCGAACAGCCGCTGCTCGGCCGCTGGATACTGCGCCGACGGCCGGGGTTCACCCGGTACCTGATGCGCAAGGGTGTGATGGAGAAGGCGGTGTGGACACCGGCGGCGATGAACGAGTTCGTCCGCTCCAGCCAGGAGCCCGACCGGGCGCGGGCCGGGGAGGCGCTGCACCGGGCCTTTGCGCTGCGGGACATCGCCAAGCTGGTGCTGGGCCGGTACAAGAAGCTGCGGCTCACCGTGCCGACCGTGATCCTCGCGGGCGAGCGGGACTTCATGCTGCCTCCGGGTGTCCTCGCGGACGCCGGGCGGCACGCGAGCGACCTGCGCGTGGAGGTCGTGGCCGGGTGCGGGCACTACGTGCACGAGGAGCGTCCCGAACTGGTGGCGAAGACGGCACGCGAGCTGTTCACCGGCGGCCGCTGACCCCCTCCCGGCCCCGACACGTTCACGGAATCCCTGAATCCGGAAAATTCGGCTGGCCGACTATCTCCGGCAGACCGGCGCCGAGGTCATCACCTACCGCGCCGGGTTCCCGCCGGAGCTGCTCGACACCGTGGCACCCGACCTGCTCGTCCTGTCCCCGGGCCCCGGCCGCCCGTCTGACTTCCGCATGTCCGACCTGATCGACGCGGCACTGGTGCGCGCGCTGCCGCTCTTCGGTGTCTGCCTGGGCCTGCAGGGACTGGTAGAGCACTTCGGGGGGACGCTCGGCCGGCGTCCCCTGCCGATGCACGGCAAGCACTCACCGGTCGAGGTGGTCGACGACGGTGGCGTGGTGTTCGGGAACCTGCCCAGCCGCTACCGAGCCGGGCGCTACCACTCCCTGTACGCCGATCCCGGCACGCTGCCCGGTGGGTTCCGGGTGACGGCCCGCACCGCCGACGGCACGGTGATGGGCATCGAACACCGTGAACTGCCCGTGGCGGCGGTCCAGTTCCACCCAGAGTGGATCATGACCATGGAGTCGGGCGTGGGTCACGCCCTGATGGCCAACGTCGTCGCCGGGCTGACCCGCGCCCCGTCGACGACTCTCGGCGCGGGGAGCGTGCGATGACGGAACACAAGGATCACGGGGACATCGAGCCGCCCGACGGCGAAGAGGGCAAGGGTAAGGAACCGCACGGAGGTCACGGCGCCGGAGAGCGGCCCCTGGAGCCGGACGACAGTCATAGTGCACTCGGTGGTACGGCAGCGGGTGTTCAGGGCTGAGTCAGTGCCCCAGCGGGCGTCGCGGGAGAGGCGAGGAGTACACGACACTCGTCGTCACCGAGCCGAGCGTGCCGATCTTGCCCGAGATCTCCTCGAGGTGGCTCATCGAGCGCGCCGCGACCTTGATGACGAAGCAGTCGTCGCCCGTGACGTGATGCGCCTCCAGGATCTCGGGCGTCGCCTCGACGAGGTCGTGGAAGGGCTTGTAGTTGCCGTTGGGGTATCTGAGCCGCACGAACGCGAGGATCGGCAGGCCCAGGCTCTCCGGGTCGACGACGGCCGCGTACCCCTGGATGACACCCGCCTCCTCCAGGCGGCGCACCCGCTCGGTGACCGCGCTTGCGGACATGGAGACGGCCCGGGCCAGCTCGGTGAAGCTGGACCGGCCCTCGCGCTGGAGGACATCGAGGATGCGCCAGTCGGTGGCGTCCGGGGAATACGCGGTCATGTGCGATGGATAGCAGGGAAATCACCGGCCGATCAAGAGTGATGCCGTGAATCGCCCCTTCAGGAAGTGGATCACCGGACGTAGGTTTTTGGACAGGACGTCCCGTGGGGCCGGTGCGGAGAAGGTGCCGGTTCGGCGGGACAGGGAGGGAAAACCAGACCATGACTGTGACCGCTGACACCACCGTGAACACCACCGCGACCAGTACGACGACCGTGACGAACCCGGTTCTGCGCGTCGCGCCGGCATCCCCGGCCGCGGCCGCCGCCTACTTCGGCGCGAGCCTCTCCTTCCACGCCGATGTGTCCGACGTCGCCGCGGCCCTCGCCGCCGATGGCGACCCCGGCTTCGTCGTCCTCGACTCCCGCTCCACCGCGTCCTGGGACCAGGGACACATCCCCGGCGCGATCCACTTGCCCACCGCTCTCATCCCCGAGCAGGCCGAGCGGCTCCTCGACAGGTCGGTGCCCGTCGTCACGTACTGCTGGGGCCCCGGCTGCAACGGCGCGACCCGCGCCGCACTCGCCCTCGCCGAACTCGGCTTCCAGGTCAAGGAGATGCTCGGCGGCTTCGAGTACTGGGCCCGCGAGGGCTTCGAGTTCGAGACCTGGGAAGGCCGCGAGCGGCGTGCCGCCGACCCGCTGACGGCCCCGGCGGACGAGGAGGACTGCGGCTGCTGAGCGCGCGGGGGGGGGACTCGCGAGGGCCCGGACTCGCGAGGGCTCGGACCCCCGCCGGGCACGGCGGCCGGCGGGGAACGACGACCATCGTGCACAGCGGCCGGGGATGACGTGCGCCCCGCATCGTGCACGGCGGGGCGGTCGGAACGACGACATCGTGCACGGCGGCCCGGTCGGAACGACGACCATCGCGCACGGCGGCCGGGGGAACGACGGCCATCGCGCACGGCGGCCGGAGACGACGTGCGTCCCTGGCCGCCGGCGATGATCGTCAGAGCTGGGACAGCTCGTCCACCAGGTCGTCCAGGCCCAGAGAACCCTGCGAGAGGGCGGCCATGTGCCAGGCCTTGGCGTCAAAGGCGTCACCGTGCCGCTTCTTCGCGTTCTCCCGGCCCAGCAGCCAGGCGCGCTCGCCGAGCTTGTACCCGATGGCCTGGCCGGGGATGGTGAGGTAGCGGGTCAGCTCACTCTCCACGAAGTCGGCCGGCCGGCTGCTGTGCGCGCCGAAGAACTCCTGCGCCAGCTCGGGGGTCCAGCGCTCGCCCGGGTGGAAGGGCGAATCGGCCGGAATCTCCAGTTCCAGGTGCATGCCGATGTCGACGATGACCCGGGCCGCGCGCATCATCTGCGCGTCGAGATAGCCGAGCCGCCGCTCCGGGTCGGTCAGGAAGCCCAGCTCGTCCATCAGGCGCTCCGCGTACAGCGCCCAGCCCTCGCAGTTGGCGCTGACCCCGCCGACGGTGGCCTGGTAGCGGGAGAGGTCCTCGACGACGTACACCCACTGCGCGAGCTGGAGGTGATGTCCGGGCACGCCCTCGTGGTACCAGGTGGAGACGAGGTCGTAGACGGGGAAGCGGGTCTGCCCCATCGTCGGCAGCCAGGTGCGCCCCGGGCGCGAGAAGTCCTCCGACGGCGCGGTGTAGTACGGGGCCGCGGCGCCGCCGGGCGGTGCGATGTGGGACTCCACCTTCCGTACCGGCTCGGCGAGTTCGAAGTGGGTGCCGTCCAGGGCCTCGATCGCCTCGTCCATCAGGCCCTGGAGCCAGGCCCGCACCTCGTCGACGCCCTCGATGTGCGTGCCGTGCTCGTCGAGGTGCGCGAGGGCCGCCCACGGCGTCTCGGCGCCGGGCAGGATCTTCTCGGCCTCGGTCCTCATCTCCGCGAGGAGGCGGTGGTATTCGGCCCAGCCGTACGCGTACGCCTCGTCGAGATCGAGATCCGTACCGTTGAAGTAGCGCGCCAGACGCGCGTACCGCTCGCGGCCCACCGCGTTGGGGGCGCCCTCGATCGTGGGCGCGTACACGTCGCGCAGCCAGTCCCGCAGGGCCACGAGAGCCTCGGTGGCGGTGCGGGCGGCCGTGTCCAGCTCGCCGCGCAGGGATTCCGGGCCCGCCGACGCGAAGTCCTCGAACCAGCCCCGGCCCTGGCCGTCCGTGTCCGACCACTCGGTGAGCTGCTCGATGAAGGTCGCGGTCGGGCGCGGGCTCGCGTACAGCTTGCGGTCCAGGCCCAGGGCGAGGGATTCCCGGTATCCGGCGAGGGCGGCCGGTACCGCGCGCAGCCGTTCGGCGACCGCGGCCCAGTCCTCGTCCGTCCCGGTCGGGGTGAGCGTGAAGACCTCCCGCACCCCGTGCGGCGCCGTGTGCAGGTTGCCCACGGCCCGCAGGCCCTCGCCGGCCTCGTGGACCGCGATCTCGGCGGTGAGCCGCTCGCGCAGCAGCCGGGCACAGCGGCGCTCGATGTCACGGTCCGCGCCGGGCTGCCGCTCCGCCTCGTCCAGCCGCGCGAGCGTCGCCCGCGCCAGATCCGCCACGGCCTGCTGGCCGGCGGGCGAGGTGTCGGGCAGCTTGCTGTGACTCTCCTTCACACCGAGGTAGGTGCCGAGTACCGGGTCGAGGGCGATGAGGTCGTCGACGTAGGCGTCGGCGACCTCGCGGGGCAGCGGGTTCTTCGTCTGTGACATGCGGACATCCTCATACGGGGACAGGCGCCACGTCAGCCCGATAAGCGAGGCCTCGCGCCCGTATCAAGCTGATTTCGCCGCGGGCTTGTCCGTGACCGGCTTCGCGGGGTGAGGGTCCCGCCGCGGCGGCAGCAGCGGGCCGCAGTCCCACTGCTGGAAGATCAACCGTGTCTCCACCCGCGCCACTTCACGCTGCGAGGTGAACTCGTCCAGCACCAGGCGCTGCAGATCCGCCATGTCCGCGACCGCGACATGGACGAGGTAGTCGTCGGGTCCGGTGAGATGGAAGACGGTACGGGACTCCGGCAGCGCCTTGATCCGGTCCACGAACGGCCCCACCAACTCCCGCCGATGCGGCCTGACCTGCACGGACAGCAACGCCTCCAGCCCCCGCCCCAGCTTCGCCGGGTCCAGCCGCAGCTGATGGCCGAGAATCACCCCCGCCCGGCGCAGCCTGGTCACCCGGTCCAGGCACGTCGAGGGCGCGACACCGACCTGCGCCGCGAGATCGCGGTACGTCGTCCGAGCGTCGTTCTGCAGCAGCCTCAGCAGATGAAGATCCACCGGATCGAGTACGACAGAATCGGCCATGCCGCGAACGTAACACGGGATCTGGCGCTAGAACCCCGGCCGGTGTTCAGTCTTCTGACCATGGATTCCTTGGTATACGACTCATATGACGCACAGGACCTCCTGAACGGAACCGGCCAGTCCTCCATCACGCCGACGGCTCGGGCGCTCGCCACCGAGGCCGTGCACGCCGGGCGGGAGGATCTCGCCGGTCAGGGGCTGCACGCGGCGCCGATCGACCTGTCCACGACCTACCCGTCGTACGACAGCCGCGGTGAGGCCGCCCGCATCGACGCGTTCGCGGCCGACGGCGGCGAACCGTCGGGACCGCCCGTCTACGCCCGGCTCGGCAACCCCACCGTCGCCCGCTTCGAGACCGCCCTCGCGCGCCTGGAGGGCACCGAGAGCGCGGTCGCGTTCGCGAGCGGTATGGCCGCGCTGAGTGCCGTACTGCTCGTACGGAACGCGATGGGACTGCGTCATGTCGTCGCCGTACGCCCCCTGTACGGCTGCAGCGACCACCTGCTCACGGCGGGACTGCTGGGCAGCGAGGTGACCTGGGTCGATCCGGCCGGCATCGCCGACGCTCTGCGCCCCGACACCGGTCTGGTGATGGTGGAGTCCCCGGCCAACCCGACCCTCGCCGAACTCGACCTGCGCGCCGTCGCGCACGCCTGCGGATCCGTGCCGCTGCTCGCCGACAACACGTTCGCCACGCCCGTGCTGCAACGCCCCGCCGAACAGGGCGCCCGTCTGATCCTGCACAGCGCGACCAAATACCTGGGCGGGCACGGTGATGTGATGGCCGGAGTGGTGGCCTGTGACGAGGAGTTCGCCCGGCGGCTGCGCCAAGTGCGGTTCGCGACGGGGGGTGTCCTGCATCCGCTGGCCGGCTATCTGTTGCTGCGGGGCCTGTCGACATTGCCGGTACGGGTCCGAGCCGCCTCCTCCAACGCCGCGGAACTCGCCCGACGGCTCGCCGACGACCCGCGCGTCGCCCGCGTGCACTATCCGCGCATCGGCGGCGCCATGATCGCCTTCGAGGTCCACGGCGACCCCCACGACGTCATCGCCGACGTCCGCCTGATCACCCCCGCCGTAAGCCTCGGCAGCGTCGACAGCCTCATCCAGCACCCGGCCTCCATCAGCCACCGCATAGTGGCCCCGGAAGACCGCCACCACGCGGGAGTCAGCGACCGGCTGCTGCGACTGTCGGTGGGTCTGGAGGACGTGGACGACCTGTGGGATGACCTGGAGCGGGCGTTGGGGGGTGGGGGGCGGAGCTGAGGGGGAGGGGCGCGGGTGTGTGTCGGGGCCGCCGGGGCGTGCGTTGCCCAGGGTCACGGGCGTGGGTTGCCTCGGTCACGGGCGTGCGCCGCCCGGGCCGTCCGAGCGTGCGCCGCCCCGGGCGGGTCACGGCCGTGGGTTGCTCGGGGCCGCCCGGGCGTGTGCCGCCCCGGGTTTGCCCGGGCGGGCGTCGCCCCGGGTTGCCCGAGCGGGCGTCGCTCGGGCAACCGCGGTGGCCGCTGCCCTCGGCCCGTTAGTCCCGCACAACCCGCTCCCCACGCTGGCCCTCGTCGTGCGGCAGTCGCGCAGTCACCGGAGTCGCGTCCAGGCGGGCGGTGATGACCAGGGTGCCCTCCTCGATCTGGTAGTCGAGGGGGAGGCCGAGACCACGCATGGCGGCGACCATGCCGGTGTTGGACGCCTGCGTGACGGCGTACACGCTCTCGCAGCCGGCCTCGACGGCCATCGTCACCAGGCGGCCGAGCAGTTCGCCGCCGACCCCGCGCCGGTGCCAGTCGTCCTCGACGAGCAGCGCGATCTCCGTCTCGTCGCCGTCCCAGAGCAGGTGGCCGAGCCCGACGATGCGCCCGGATGCCGTCTGCACGGCGAGGGTGCGTCCGAAACGGGGGCTGAGCAGGTGGTTGAGGTACCGGTCCACGTCGCCGACCGGGCCGTGGTAGCGCATGCTCAGCGTGCGCGGCGAGCAGCGCTCGTGCATCGCCTTGGCGGCCTCGACGTCGGAGACGTCGGCACGCCGCACAGTGATGGCGTTGCCCCGAGGCAGCGTCAGCATGTCCTGACCGCGCGGAATCCGCGGACCGAGCCGCGCGTCCAGCTCCACCAGCGCCCGCGCCCGCGCGAACTCGGTCGGCGTGAACGGCAGATACGGCCGCTCCACCGTGATCACTCCGCCCTCCGGCGCCCGTAGCCGCATCACCGTGTCCTCAAGGGCCCCCTCCACCGGAGCGCTCTCCTGCGCCCGCCCGGAACCCGGGGACTTGGCGGGCAGCGAACGGATGGTGCAGCGGCCGAGCAACTGCCGCAGCGCGAGCGGCAGTTCCGCGGCGTCCAGTGCCGTACGGGTGGCGAGGCCCAGCACCCGCGTCGGCGCGTCCACCAGGTCGTGGGCGTCGGCCCGTTCGATCCAGGTCCCGGCGCCGCCCGCCTGTGACACCGCGCGGGTGATCTCGGAGTTGGCCAGCTCCGCGGGGGCGCGCAGCAGGAACTCGTCCACCGTGCCCTCGGCCAGCGGGTGCGTCTGCAGGCTCAGGATGTCGACCTGCCGCTGCGCCAGCGCCGTGCACAGCGCGGCCAGCGAACCGGGCGTGTCCCTCACCGTCGTGCGCATGCGCCAGAGCACGGTCGCCCCGCCCACGGCCTCCGGCGTCGCGGCGGCTTCCTCGGACGCCCCGGCCGGCCGGCCGTCGGCGAGCGGCCGGGCGCCGGTATCGTCCGCCGGCGGCGCGTGACCGTGGTGGCGTGCCCACCATGTGTGGAATCCGGCCGTGGCGACGAGGATCACCGCCGAGGTCACCAGCAGAGCGGGCCCGTCGGGCCCGTGCCCGATCAGGTTGGCGGCGGCGTCGGCGACCGCGACGGCCGTGAACAGCGCCGCCAGTTCGACGAGGTCCCGCCGCCAGTGGTGGATGGGGCGACCGTGTTTCGTACGCGTCACATCAGACATGTCTGGAGTCATACAGCCACTGTGAAGGAAGGGTGTTGCGTGATCACGAACGGTTTGTGACTGATCGGTTAAGTATCGTTCTGCCCCTTTTGGAGTTCTTTTTAGGGGTCCTTTGCTTACATCAGGCGGCCGCCTGATGTGTCAGCGCGATCCGCAGGCGGCGTGCCTGAGCCACCAACTTGGACGAGCCGCGCCATCCGGCCGTCTGGGCGAGATGCGTGAGATCACCGCGTGCCCCGGACCGCTCGGCGCAGTCGGCCGCGACGGCCAGCAGATCTCCGAGCCCGCGTGCGGGACTGCCGCTCATGCCGTCCGTCGCGAGATCGGCCAGCAGAACGGGCAGCGCGTCGCGGAGCACCGACCAGACGGTGGCGTAGGCGCCCGTGGCCGCCGCCGTCTGCATCGACTCGGCGAGCCGCAGCGGCTTCACGGCCCCCCGGCGAACCAGCTCTGCCAGTTATGGCGGCAGACGAACCGGCACCAACGCCGCCGCGCACCGGGGGATGACTCCGGTGCGCGGACGATGGTTCGAGGGTACGGGAGGCGGCGGGCGCTACTGCCCCACGTGCCCGGGCTGCAGCACCTGCGTGAACAGCACGCTGCCGTCCTGCTCGCGCAGCCGCACCGTGAGCTCGCCGCTGTCCCCGTCGATGTCGACCTCGCCGAAGAACTGGTAGCCGCCGGCGGGAGAGACGTTCGAGGCGGTCGGCGCCTTCACGAACACCCGCTCGGGCCCGAAGGTGTTGTCCAGCGCGTTCGCCGGGAAGGCACCGGCGTTGAGCGGCCCTGAGACGAACTCCCAGAACGGCTCGAAGTCGGTGAAGGCGGCCCGCGAGGGCTGGTAGTGCTGCGCCGAGGTGTGGTGCACGTCGGCGGTGAGCCAGACGGTGCCCGTGATCCGCCGGTGCTTGACGAACCGCAGCAGCTCCGCGATCTGCAGCTCGCGCCCCAGCGGCGCGCCCGGGTCGCCCTGCGCCACTGCCTCGATGTTCGGCTTGCCCTCGGTCGTGTCCGGCACGACCAGGCCTAGCGGCATGTCGGCGGCGATCACCTTCCACACGGCACGCGACCGTGACAGCTCCCGCTTGAGCCACTCCAGCTGTTCGGCGCCGAGGATGCCCTGTGGGTCGGTGGTCTGTGTGTCGGAGGAGTTGGCGTTGCGGTACGTCCGCATGTCGAGCACGAAGACGTCCAGGAGCGGGCCGTGCCGCATGACCCGGTAGACGCGGCCGTCCTCGCTGCCCGGCCGCAGCGTCGAGATGGGGAAGTACTCGCTGAAGGCGCGACGGGCCCGGGAGGCCAGCACGTCGACGCTCTTCTCGGCGTACCGGGTGTCCGAGGCCGCGATCACCTCACCCGGGTACCAGTTGTTGCGTACCTCGTGGTCGTCCCACTGGATGATGGACGGCACCTGGGCGTTGAAGCGCTTCAGGTTCTCGTCCAGCAGGTTGTAGCGGAAGTTGCCGCGGAACTCCGCCAGCGTCTCGGCGACCTTGGATTTCTCCTCGGTCGTGATGTTCCGCCAGGTGCTGCCGTCGGGGAGCGCCGCGGTCGCCGCGATCGGTCCGTCGGCGTAGATGTTGTCACCGCTGCACAGGAAGAAGTCCGGATCGAGCTTGGCCATGGCGTCGTAGATCCGGTAGCCGCCGATGTCCGGGTTGATGCCCCAGCCCTGGCCCGCCAGGTCGCCCGACCACAGGAAGCGCACTCCATCGCGCCGCCCGACCGGCGTCGTACGGAATGTGCCGGTCACCGGTTCGCCGGTGCGCCGCGGGTCGTCGGGATCGGCGAGCAGGACGCGGTAGTGGATCTGCTCGCCCGGGGGCAGTCCTCGCAGCCGCGTCGTGCCGGTGAAGTCCGTGTCCGCGCCGAGCAGCGGGCCCTGCCATCTGCGGGGATTGCGGAAGGACTCGGTGGCCGACGTCTCGACGATCATTCGGGCAGGGCGGTCGGAGCGGACCCAGACCAGTCCCGAGTCGGCGGTCACGTCTCCGGCCTGGACACCCCACCCCGGCTTCGGCCGCCCGGACAGGGCGAACGCCGGTGCCGCGCCGAGCGCGGTGGGCAGGGCCAGCGCCGCCGACGCGGCGAGGGAGCCGCGCAGAACGCCGCGGCGACCGGGGAAGAGGCTGTGCGGACGGTGTGACATGAATGCGCCTCCAGGGACGGATTCGGCCAGTGTGCAATGCCACAACTACTGGGCCGCCGCAGCGCCCACGGAAACCACAAGTGAACAACTGGCCGCGGGAACAAGGGAGCCGAGGCACGACTCAGGGCGGTCTCGCGGGCACTCGAGGGAGTGATTCAGCTGCGGCCGGTGTCGGCATCGTAGGTACTCGATGGGAGTGATTCAGCTGCGGCCGGTGTCGGCATCGTAGGTACTCGAAGGGAGTGACTCAGCTGCGGACCGTGTCGACGGCTCAGGCACTCGGAGACGGGAACTCAGCCGCGGACGACCTCCGCCATCAGCCGCACCCCTTCGCGGATCCGCGCCGGCGACAGGTGCGCGTACCCCAACACCAGCCGTACGCCGTCCTCGACCGCCCCTCCGTAGTGTGCGAGCGAACGGACCGCCACCCCCCTCTCAGCGGTCCGCGCCAAGAAGTGGTCCTGTGGCCCGTATCGGCCGGGCAACACGGCGATGACGTGCAGACCCGCCGCGATTCCGGTCACCCGCGTGCCCGGGAAGTCCTCCTCCAGGGCGGACAGGAGGGCGTCACGCCGTTCCCGGTAGGCACGCTGGCAGCGGCGCAGCTGCCGGTCGTAGTCGCCCCGTTCGACGAAACGGGCAAGGAGCGCCTGGTCGACGACCGGGTTGCCGAGATCCATGGTGCGTTTGCGCTCGACGACCTCCTCGGAGAGGGCCGCGGGGACGAGCAGCCAGCCGAGCCGCAGACCCGGGGCGAGGGACTTGCTCACCGACCCCGTGTAGGCGACATGGTCGGGATCGAGCCCTTGCAGGGCACCCACCGGGGCACGGTCGTAGCGGAAGTCCCCGTCGTAGTCGTCCTCGATCACGAGTCCGTCCATCGAGCGTGCCCAGTCAAGGAGTTCCACGCGGCGGCGCGCCGAGTACGCGATCCCCGAGGGGAACTGGTGGGCGGGCGTCGTCACCACCGCGCGTACGCCCGACGCCTCCAACGGACCGCTGGCCAGTCCTTCCTCGTCCAGGGGCAGCGCTACGGTGCCGACGCCGGCCGACGCGTACAGCGCGCTGTGCTCAGGACTCCCCGGCTTCTCGACACCGACCTCGCGCACCCCGCGCGCGTGGAGCACGAAACCGAGCAGAGTCATCGCCTGAGCGACTCCGGAGACCACGACGATCCGCTCCGGGTCGGCGACCACACCCCGGCGCCGGGTGAGCAGTTCGGCGAGGGCCGTACGCAGCTGGGGCAGACCGCGTGGGTCCGGGTAGCCGAGGGCGTGATGCGGCAGCTCGGCCAGCACTCCGCGCTGCGCCGCCGCCCACGCGGCTCGCGGGAACAGCGACAGGTCCGGCGTCCCGGGTACGAAGTCGGCCCGCGCTCCGGCAGGTCGTGGGGCGAGATCACGCGCGCGCGGGCCCGCTGCACGGGCAGCGCCGCCGACCCAGGTCCCGGCACCACGGTCGCTGCGCAGATATCCCTCGGCCGTCAACTGCTCATACGCCTCCGTGACCAGCCCCCGCGACACGCCGAGGTCGGCGGCGAGCTCACGGCTGGACGGCAGCCGGGCGCCCGGAGCGAGCCGCCCCGAACGAACCGCCTCGCGCAGCGCCGCCTGCAAGGTGCGGCCACGCGCGCGTGCGGGCACCGAGGCGGCGGGCAGGAGCACTTCCCAGGCGGCGGTCCACGGTGTGGTGGCTGACGGTGCGGCTCCGGACGGCGCGGTGCTCGGCGGTGCGGCTCCGGACGGTGTGGTGGCTGACGGTGCGGCTCCGGACGGAGTGGTGCCTGACGGAGTGGTGCCTGACGGAGCGGTTCCTGACGGTGCGGCACTGAACGGCACGGCGGCCGATGGCGTGGCTCCGGGCGGCGCGGTGCTCGACGGTGCGGCACTGAACGGCACGGCGGCCGATGGCGCGGCTTCGGACGGTGTGGCGGCTGACGGTGCGGCTCCGGACGGCGCGGCGGTCGACGGCGTGGCTCCGGACGGCGCGGACGCCTGTGGCCCGCCACGATTGGTCCCCGATGACGTCATGGAAGTGGACCTTAAGCCGGACCACGTCCCTACATAGCGTCACCGTCATGAACGCCACCACCACCCGGGGCGCGCTGCTCGCCGCCCTCGCCTGCGTCCTCGTCGGAGGTTCCTTCACCGCCAACAGCGTCCTGGGCCACTATCCGTACACGGGCGGCCAGTTCCTGCGCTATGGCCTCGCCTGCCTACTGCTCCTGCCCCTGGTCGGCCGGGGCGGCGCGGCCCCGCTGCGGCGGCTGGCGGCGCGTGAGTGGGGGCGCCTCGCGCTGCTGGCGGCCGTCGGCATGGTCGCCTTCAACCTGGCGGTCATCGCCGCCGAACGCACGGCGGAACCGGCGGTTCCGGGCGTCTTCGTGGGCTGCGCCCCGGTGATCGTGGCCGTTGTCGTCCCGCTTCAGGAGGGCCGCCGTCCACAACGCCGCGTGTTGGGCGGAGCGTTGCTCGTCGCTCTCGGCGCCTTCACCGTCCAGGGGTGGGGCCGCACGGACGCGGCCGGGATCGCCTACTCCGTGTGCGCGTTGGCCGGAGAGGTCGGTTTCGCGGTCCTGGCCGTGCCCGTGCTGCGGCCCCTGGGGCCACGCCTGCTGTCGGCCACGGTGTGCGGGCTTGCCGCGGTCGAGTCGGCGGTCGCCGGGGTGTCGACCGGCGGCGGGGCGTGGCTGCGGACGCCGGACGCGACCGAGGCCGCCGCGCTGCTGTGGCAGGCGGCGGTCGTCACGGTGGTCGGCTTCGTGTGCTGGTACATGGGCATGCAGCGGATCGGCGCGGAGCGCGCCACGTTGTTCTCCGGTCTCATTCCCGTCGCGGCGGCCTGCACCGCGCCGCTCGTGGGCACGGGCGCGTACGGCGCCGCGCAGGCTGCCGGCAGCGCCCTGGTCGGCGGGGGAGTCGCCCTCGGATCCGGTGCGTTGGGCCACCTAGGACGCCGCTCAGCGGCTGCCGTCGAGGATGACGCGGGCGACGAGCGCCGGGTCGTCGTTCATCGGGACGTGCCCGCAGCCGGGCAGCCGCACCAGCCTCGCCCGGGGAATGATCTGCTTGGCGCGGATCCCTTGGCGGCGCACCAGGAGCCGGTCGCGGGTGCCCCAGGCCACGGTGACGGGAAGCGTCGGAATGTCGTCCGTGAACTGGACGGTGGCTCCCGCCCGGAGGGTCTCGCCGAATCCCTCGGCGTGGGCCAGCGCGAGGGTCTCGGCGACGACGGCCTCGGGTGAACGGCGGCCCGGCCGGGCATAGATGGTGCTCGTCAGCACCGTCCGACCGGCTGCCGTGCGCGAGAGCCGCTCGACCACCGGGAGCGGGAGGCGCCGCGCGGCCTGCCGCATGGCCATCAGCACGCCGAAGGCGTAGCGCCGCTCGATCGGTGACCAGAAACCGGCGGGCGAGAGGGCCGTGACGGACCGTACGAGCTTCTCGCGGCCCAGCCCCAGGGCCAGCAGGCCGCCCAGAGAGTTGCCCGCCACGTGCGGCCGCTCGATCTCCAGTGCCTCGCAGAGCGCTCCGAGCGCGGGTACCACCGTCGCCAGGTCGTGCGTGAGCCCTTCGGGCAGCGCCGGCGACTCGCCGAAGCCGGGAAGGTCGACGGCAATGACGTCGCGTTCGGCCGCCAGAATGTGGATGACCGGGTCCCAGGCCTGCCTGTGGTGGCCGATTCCGTGCAGCAGGAGCAGCGGTTCGCCACTGCCCACGCGCGCGTAGGACATGGTCACGGTCCTCGGGCCGCGCGGAGAGGGGAGGCTGAAGGAGACCGTGGCGGACATGGGGCTGCTCCTCGTCTGGGACACGCTGGCGGACAGTCTTGTAGACAGCTTGTCAGCAACTGCTACCGACGGGTAGCCCTCGGCCGCCACGAACCGCACGACGCACGCACACGCCGGGCCCAGTGGGCCACGGTGCCTGCGCGGAGCGGCCCACCAGGCGCCCGTACGCCGTATGAGATGCCACACGCCCGTACGCCGAGGTGCCACGCGCCCGTACGCCGTATGGAGGTGCCGCGCCCGCGTGCCTCGTATGAGGTGCCGCGCGCCCGTACGCCGCATGAGGCGCCACGCGCGCGTGCGCCGCGGACAGGGCCCACGCGCGCGGGCCCCTCAACGCGCCCTACGCACCTCCACGTTGAACTCAGGGTGCCCGACGTGCTGGAACAGGGTCAGCCACAGGGGAAGGTACATCTCCGTGGCCCGCGCCGTCCCGATGCCGCCCAGGTCGAGGACACGGTGCGCAGGCCAGCCGAACTCCCCGAGGAGCGCCGTCACCTGCTCCTTGGCGTCCCGGTCCTCTCCGGAGACGAAGATCTGGTGCTCTCCCGGCACCATCGCGGGGTCGACCATCAGGTGGCAGTTGACCGTGTTGAGGCTCTTCACCACCCGCGCCTGCGGGAAGGCGCGCTGGATCTGCTCGCCCACGCTGTCCGACCCGACGGGGGAGAGCCGCACCTGACCGTCCTCGAACGCGAGGGGGTTGGAGACGTCGAGAACGACCTTGCCGTCCAGATGCTCCTCGCCGACCGATCGCAGTGCGGGCAGAGCCACCCGCCCGCCCACCGCGTTCACGACCACCTCACCGAACGCGGCCGCCTCCGCGAACGTGCCGTGGCTCGCCCCCGGCCCCGCACCGTCGGCCCACTCCGCAGCGGCCGGATTGTCCTTCGTACGCGAACCCAGCGACACCTCGTGACCCAGTTCGACCAGCTTGCCGCCGAGGGTGCGCCCCACTTCGCCCGTGCCCAGAACCGCGTACCGCATGGTCGCTCCTCCGGTGTCGAGGCCGCCGGCCACCAATGGCCCGCGGGCCATTGTGCTCCGGCAGGAGGCGATTCCGCCTGGACACGACCGGACGAGTCGGGTGGGATGGAACGGTGGCAATCGACACCGTGACCGATGTCTTCGAAGAGCACCGTCCCGTCCTGATGGGCGTGGCCTACCGCATGCTGGGACGGGTGGCCGACGCGGAGGACGTGGTCCAGGACGCCTGGCTGCGCTGGTCCGGCGCCGACCGAAGCGGCGTGCGCGAACCGCGCGGCTACCTGGTCCGCACCACCACCCGGCTCGCCATCGACCGGCTGCGCCAGGTCCAGTCGCGCAACGAGGCGTACGTGGGGCCGTGGCTCCCCGAGCCCTACGTCACCGACTTCGGCGACACCGTCCCGGACGCCGCCGAGCGGACCGTGCTCGCCGACTCCGTCTCGCTCGCCTTTCTCGTCGTCCTGGAATCCCTGTCGCCCTTGGAGCGCGCGGTTTTCGTCCTCAGGGAGGCGTTCGGCTATCCGTACGCCGACATCGCCGCCATGCTCGACCGCGGCGAGCCCGCCGTACGCCAACTCGCCGGACGGGCCCGCAAGCACGTCGACGAACGGCGGCCGCGCTACGAGGTCGACCCGGCGGAACGCCGAGATCTCACGGAGCGGTTCCTCGCCGCGGCGGTGGAGGGCGACCTGGAAGGGCTCATGGCCATACTGGCCCCGGACGTCCGCCTGGTGGGCGACAGCGGAGGGCTCGCCCAGGCTCCCCTGCGCGTCATCGAGTCCGCCGACAAGGTGGGGCGCTTCCTTCGCGGTGTCGCCCAGAAGGGCGTCCCGGACGTGGCCTTCCGCTTCCTGGAACTCAACGGCGGCCCCGCGCTCCTGGTCCTGTCCGGCGACAAGCCCGACAGCGTCGTCCAACTGGACGTCGTGGACGGCCGCATCCAGTGCGTGTACATCGTGCGCAACCCGGCGAAACTGGCGTCCTTGGCCGCCGAATAGGCTCCCTGCTCCGCTCTGGCCGCACTGATCCCCGTACGACACCGAAAGCCCCCCTCTCTGGACGGGGGCTTTCGGCGTTGTGTCGCGAACGTCACCCAGCGCGAACGCCCCGTGAACGCTCCACGGAAGCGCACCGGTGCGATGCGTAGGCGATCGAGGATTGGTCTTGACCAAGGGTGAGGGCAGCCCTATGGTCGCAGGGATAGTGCAGGAACCTTTAATAAACAAGGGCGTTAAAACGCCGCTGGGCCACGGCGATTGCGGAGGACAGGGTGGGGACCACGCAGCTGGAAACGGTGCCGGAGCCTAAGTACTGGCATCTCAAGACCGTGCTCACTGAGGCACTGGACTCCGAGTTCTCCGTGGGCGAGATCCTGCCCAACGAACGCGATCTGGCGGCTCGGTTCGGCGTCGCCAGGGCCACGCTGCGCCAGGCGCTCGAGCAGCTCGAACTCGAAGGACGGCTGCAGCGCCGCCGCGGAGTGGGCACCACTGTCGCCCCGCCGCGCGTGGGCGTGGCCGTCGGATCCGAGCAGCACACGTGGCCCGGCGCGGCCGGAGACGCCTGGCAGCCCGCGGACTGCACGGCGACCGTCCCGCCCACGTCGGTGGCCGACGTCCTGGAGACCACCGCCGACGAGCAGGTGCACACGGTGCGCCGCTCCCGGGTGACGCACGGCCAGCCGGTCGCCGCCGAGCTGCTCTACATCCCGGCGTCCTCGGTGCCCGACCTGTCGGCGATCGACGCGCCCTCGGGTGCCGCACGCGCGCGTGCGGTGCTGCGCGAGCTGCAGCGCCTGGAGCTGGAGGGCCAGGACCGCGCCGTGGAGCTCGGCTCGGCCCGCGCCGACGACGCCAAGGAACTCGACCGTCTTCCCGGGGCGCCCGTCCTGGTCGTCACGACCCGCTTCTTCGCCGAGGGGCGTACCGCCGCGGTCTCCGTGGCCACGTACCGCGCCGACACCTGCCGGCTGACCTTCGGCGACTCGGGCGGCGTGGAGATCCATCACGCCCCGGAGCGCCGCGCTTCCTGAGGCGCCGCACCGGGCCGCCCACCGAGCCGCACCCGTGGTCCCCCGTCGTGCCCCGCACACCCCCGGGGCACGACGCTTTTCAGCGACCGTGCGCTCAGCGGCGCGCTGTGACCGTTCCCTCCACCGCGAACAACTGCTCCTCCACATGGTCGAGCGCCAGCCGCAGCGCTCCCGTCGCCACGGCCGCCTCGCCCAGCAACGAGAGGGTCACCTTGGGCGGGCGCAGACAGTAGCGCGCCAACTCGCGCCGCAGCGGTTCCAGCACGCCGTCCAGCCCGGCCGCCCAGCCCCCGACGACGACCAGCTCGGGGTCCAGGGCGAGGACGAGCGCCGCGACGTCGTGCACGAGACGCTGGATGAAGCGCTCGACGGCCGCACGGGCCCGCTGATCGCCGTTTCGTGCGAGGGCGAAGACCTCGGCGACCGCCTGCTCGTCCAGTGGGTGCAGCGGCTCGTCCGTGGTGGACAGAAGTGTTTCGGGAGTTGCCTCACGGCCCAGCAGGTGCAGCGCCCCGATCTCGCCGGCCGCGCCCCCGTACCCCCGGTGCAACCGTCCGCCGATCAGCGACCCGGCGCCCGGACTCAGCCCGGCCAGCACGAACACGACGTCGTCGGACTCCGTGGCCGCGCCCTTCCAGTGCTCGGCGACCGCCGCCGCGTTGGCGTCGTTCTCGACCAGTACCGGGCACTTGAAGGACCGACTCAGCCGCTCGCCGAGCCGCAGGCCCGTCCACTCCGGCAGCGCCGTGCCCAGGCGTACCGTGCCGTCCGCCTCCACGATCCCGGGGCTGCCCACGCCGACCGCCCGCAGCGAGCCGCGGGCGACACCCGCCCGGCGCAGCAGCTCGGCGACCGCCATCCGCAGCCGTTCGAGCCGCTCGTCCGCCGACGCGGTCTCGTCCACGTCCTTGGCCATGGCGCCCAGCACGCGGCCGTCCAGGTCGGCCAGGAGCGCGGCGACGCGGTGCGGGCCGATCTCCAGGCCCAGCAGATGGCCCGCCTCGGCCCGGAACCGGAACCTGCGCGCCGGACGGCCCTGGCGCCGGGCAGCGCCCTCCTCGGCGGCCTTCTCGACCACGAGTCCGTTCTCGATCAGCCCCTCGACGACGCCCTCGACCGTGGGCCGGGACAATCCCGTCACCCGGGTGATCTCGGTGAGGGTCGCGCAGTCCGTGCTACGCAATGCGTGCAGCACCACCGCGGAATTGATCCTTCGCAGCAGAGAGGGGTCCCCGCCGGTCAACCGCCCCAACGTCCGTCCTCCCAGCTCGTGCGCGTGTTGGCCGGATCGTACTCGGCGCCGCGCACCCCGGCGAGTGCCGGGACCCCCCTTACCTACCGACGAGTCGGAATCAGCCCGGCGCCACGAACCCCGACTCGTACGCAGCGATCACGGCCTGTGTACGGTCCCGGGCACCCAGCTTCGCCAGTACGGCACTGACGTGGGACTTCACCGTCTCGGTGCCGACGATCAGGCGCGCGGCGATCTCCGCGTTCGACAGCCCCCCGGCCATCAGCCGCAGCACCTCCGCCTCCCGCTCGGTCAGGGCGGCCCGCTCCATGACCGCGCGCGCCGCCGGATTCCCCGCATCCTCCCCGTACTCTGCGGCCAACTGCCGTACAGAGGCCGGAAACAGCAGCGACTCGCCCTCGGCGACCAGCCGCACCGCGTGCACGATCTCGGCGGGCCGCGCCCGCTTCAACAGGAAACCGTCGGCGCCCGCGCGCAGCGCCTCGTAGACGTACTCGTCGTTCTCGAACGTCGTCACCACGAGGATCTTCGGTGGGTCGCTGACCGTGCGCAGGAGCGCGCGCGTGGCCTCGATGCCGTTCATGAGGGGCATCCGGACGTCCATGGCGACCACGTCCGGCCGCAGCCGCCGCACCAGCGGAATCACCGCCGCACCGTCGGCCGCCTCCCCGACGACCTCGATGTCGGGCTGCGCCTCCAGGACGGCGCGCAGACCCGCGCGTACGAGGGGTTCGTCGTCGACGAGGAGAACGGTGACCGGCATCCGGCCAGCGTAGATCAGCGCAACGGCAGCTCTACATGCACCTGCCAGTCCCCCTCGTGCGGTCCCGTCCGCGCGCGGCCGCCGAGCAGCGCCGCACGCTCGCGTATGCCGCGCAGACCGCTGCCCCGGCCCGGCCCCGGTATGTCGGCCGTCAGCGGATTGCGGACCTCCAGCCCGAGCAGGCCGTCCCGGACCTCGATACGGACGCGGACCGGGACGCCTCCCGCGTGCCGCAGCACGTTGGTGAGCGACTCCTGAAGGATGCGGTAGCCCTCGCGCGACACCGGGCCCGGGACGCTCTCCACCGGGCCTCTCACCTCGGCGTCGACCTTGGCTCCTGAGGTGCGCGCGGACTCCAGGAGCCGGTCGGCCTCGGTCAGCGTCGGGCGGCTGCTCGCGGGGCGCTCCGCCTCGCGAAGGACGCCCAGCACCCGGTCCAGATCCTCCAGGGCCGCTCTGCCGGTGTCCTCGATGGCGCCCAGGGCCCGGTCGGTGAACGCGGGGTCGCCGGCCGCCCGGGCCGCGCCCGCCTGCACCACCGCGACCGTCAGCGCGTGACCGATCGAGTCGTGCAGCTCACGGGCTATGCGACTGCGCTCCAGGAGCTGCTCGGTGCGCTCCTCCAGGGCGGCGAGCCGCTCGGTGGGGGAGGGGCCGAGGAGACGGTGTGCGATCGCCGTGATCAGCTCGCCGAGGCCGACCACAGCGCCGTAGAGGGCGAGCAGCGGCAGCGGGACAAGCAGCGCGTACGCCCAGTGCGGGGGCACCGTCACCGTCATGAGCGGGGTATCGACACGAGTCGGGTCGAACACCGCCCTGACCAGGATGACGGCCGTCGCAGGCAACCAGACGGTGAGGAAACTCGCCACCGTCCCGAAGACCATCCGCGCTTCCAGCCAGAGCACGGTCCGCCACCGGTCCCACCAGGTGACCGAAGGAGCGACCGAGAACGCCGCGGCCCCGCCGCCCCGCGCCAGCATGAACTGCGCCTGCACGCCCTCGCCCCGCCGCACAGCCGGAATCAGCCCGAGCGGAATGAGCAGCACGGCAGGCACCCAAGGCTTCGACATGTCGATGAACAGCCACACGCTGACGAACAGAATGGGCACCCACAAGTGCAACCAGCGTGTATATGTCGTCCCCCGGACCAGCGGGCGCAGAAAGCGGGCCATCGCATCATCGTGCCAGGCGGCACTGACAACGGGCCTCCCCCGAGCGGGGGAGGGGATCTCCACCGGTGGGGGAGGTGACGCCCCCTCAACGAGGGCCAGTCTGAGGGCATGACGAGCATCGACGTCCAAGACCTGACCAAGGAGTACGGCGGCAGGCGCGCCGTGGACCACCTCACCTTCAGCGTTCTCCCGGGCCGCGTCACCGGTTTCCTCGGTCCCAACGGCGCCGGAAAGTCCACCACCATGCGGCTCGTGCTAAGCCTGGACCGGCTCACGTCCGGCACCGCCACCATCGCAGGCCGCGCCTACGCCTCCCTCCACGAGCCGCTGCGCCACGTGGGCGCTCTGCTCGACGCGCAGGCCGCGCACGGATCGCGGACCGCCCGCGACCATCTGCGGGCGCTCGCCGCGAGCAACCGCATCCCCGAACGCCGCGTCGACGAGGTGCTGGAGGAGGCGGGGCTCGCCTCGGTCGCGCGGCGCCGGGTGAAGACGTACTCCTTGGGCATGCGCCAGCGCCTGGGCATCGCGGCCGCGCTTCTCGGTGATCCGCCCGTGGTGCTGCTCGACGAACCGTCGAACGGGCTCGACCCCGAAGGGATCATCTGGATCCGGGAGTTGATGCGTCGGCTGGCCCGTGAGGGCCGCACCGTCCTCGTCTCCAGCCACCTCATGAACGAGACCGCGTCCTTCGCCGACCACCTGGTCGTCCTCGGCCGGGGCCGACTCCTCGCGGACATGCCCATGCGGGAGTTCATCCACGCGCGCGTGCAGCCCCGCGTGCGGGTGCGCAGCACGGACGGTCGGGCATTGGGTGACCTGCTCGCGCGCCACGGCATCGATGCCATCGAGGGCGAGGACGGACGCTGGACCGCCCTCGACGCGCGCGTGGAGGACATCGGGCGCCTCACGTCGACCGCGAACCTGTCCATCCTCGAACTCGCCACGGAGGAGGGCACGTTGGAGCAGGCCTACCTGGATCTGACGTCCGCCGAGACCGAGTTCGCCGCCACCCCCACTCCGACACAGCGCCAGGAGGCCCGACCATGACGTTCGTACCCGTACTCCGCGGGGAGTGGATCAAGATCCGTACGCTGCGCTCGCTCGTCGGAGCGCTGCTCGCCGTCCTCCTGGCGACGGCGGTGTTCTCCGCGCTCGCCGGACTCGACGACACCGGGGACCGGGAATTCGACCCGCTGTTCTCGGCATTCTTCGGGGTCAGCTTCGGACAGATCGCGGCGATCACCTTCGGTGCGCAGGCGGTCTCGGCCGAGTTCCAGGGCGGCGCCCTGCGCGTCTCGCTCGCCGCGGTGCCCGAGCGTGTGCGCTGGTTCGCGGCCAAGGTGGTGGCGATCGGCGTTCCCGCGTTCACCGTCGGGCTGGTCACGGGAGGTGTCAGCCTGATCGTGGGCAAGGCGGTGCTCGGGGCCAAGGCGAGCGGGCTGACCTGGGGGGAAGGGCTTCGCGCGGTGGTCGGCTGCGGTGTCTACCTGACTCTCATGGCCCTTCTCGCGGCCGGACTCGCGGCGGTTCTGCGCAGCGGTGTCGCCACCTTGAGCACGCTGATCCCGTTCCTTCTGATCGTGTCCTTCGTCGTCGGGGGAGCGTCGGGGAGCGTGGCGGACTTCCTTCCGGACAAGGCGGGACAGGTGGTCCTCCACGAGTCATGGGACGGCGCCCTCGGACCGTGGACGGGGCTCGCCGTGACCGCGGCCTGGACGGCCGCGGCCCTGACGGCCGGCGCCTGGAGCCTGCGGCGCCGCGACGCCTGAGCCCTGACGGCACGCCAATTGTCAGTGGCAGCCGCTTTACTGGATCTCATGACCAGCGCTCAGCACCTCGCCACGATAGAGCGACTGTGCTCCGAGGGCTTCCCTCAGGAGCACGGCGGCTCGGACGTCGGCGCCGAGGGACCGGGTTACCGCATCGTCGAGTTAGCGACGAGCGAGGAATTCTGGGAGGACGACGGCACGGCACGGGAGGAGACGCAGGAGCAGTACGAAGCCGATCGGGACGGCATCACGGAGCTGCTCGCCAACCGGTGGGGGCGCCCCCACATCATCAGTCTGGCGAGCGTGTTCGAGCGGTCGGTGGACGGCGAGGACATACCCGAGCCGTGGGGCATCCTGAGTTCGCATGTGCCGGACCTGCACCTCTGGAGGGCGGACGGCCACGACCGCTGGGTTGCCCTTGGCGTCTCACAGTGGGCCAGGGACCTGCCGTTCCAGCTCCTGCTCGTGGTCACGGAGATCGACCCGCCGTGACTTACGGGGTCCGAGCCGGATCCGCCGTGGCTTACGGGTCCGTGCCGGATCCGCCGTGGCTTACGGGGTTCGAGCCGGATCCGCCGTGGCTTACGGGGTCCGAGCTGGGCCCGCCGTGGCTTACGGGGTCCGAGCCGGATCCGCTATGACCTACGGAGTCCGAGCCGCTTCCCGCAACCGGCCGAATTCCTCCGCCATGGACGCCGCGGTCCAATGCGCATTGAGGCCACTCGGGTTGGGCAGCACCCACACCCGGCTGTCCCCGATCATCCCCTCCTGCGGGCCGACTTGGGCCTTGCGCTCGCCGAACGCCGCCCGGTACGCGGTCACGCCCACCACCGCGAGCCAGCGCGGCCGCAGCCGCTCCACCTTGGCGCCGAGCAGCCGCCCGCCCTCGAGGTACTCCTCGGCGGTGAGCTCGTCGGCCCGGGCGGTGGCACGCGCCACCACGTTCGTGATGCCGAGCCCGTACGAGAGCAGGTCGCCCTGTTCGGACGGCTTCATCAGCCGGGGCGTGAAGCCGGAAAGATGCAGCACTGGCCAGAAGCGGTTGCCGGGGCGGGCGAAGTGGTGGCCCGTCGCGGCCGTCATCAGACCCGGATTGATGCCGCAGAAGAGCACCTCGAGACCGTCCGCGGCAACATCCGGCACCAGCCGGTCGCGGGCGGCCTCCAGGTCCGCGGGAGTGAGCCGTGTCAGAGGATCGCCCCCGGCGTGTAGCCCGCGGCCTCCGGGTGCTGCTTCACGATCTCCTCGATACGGCCCACGACGACGGCGACCTGGTCGGCGGCGGCGCCCGTGAACGACAGCTTGTCGGCCATCAGCTCGTCGAGCTGCGCGCGGTCCAGCGGAATGCGCTCGTCGGCGGCGAGCTTGTCGAGCAGTTCGTTGCGCTCGGCGCCCTGCTCGCGCATGGCGAGGGCGGAGGCGACGGCGTTCTCCTTGATGGCCTCGTGGGCGACCTCACGGCCGACGCCCGCGCGCACGGCGCCCATCAGGACCTTGGTGGTCGCGAGGAACGGCAGGTAGCGGTCCAGTTCGCGCGCGACGACGGCCGGGAAGGCGCCGAACTCGTCGAGGACGGTGAGGAAGGTCTCCAGCAGGCCGTCCAGCGCGAAGAACGCGTCCGGCAGCGCGACCCGGCGTACGACCGAGCACGACACGTCGCCCTCGTTCCACTGGTCGCCCGCCAGCTCGCCCGTCATCGACGCGTAGCCGCGCAGGATGACCATCAGGCCGTTGACGCGCTCGCAGGAGCGGGTGTTCATCTTGTGCGGCATCGCGGAGGAGCCGACCTGGCCCGGCTTGAAGCCCTCGGTCACCAGTTCGTGCCCGGCCATCAGCCGGATCGTCTTGGCCAGCGAGGACGGGGCCGCCGCCAGCTGCACCAGCGCGGTGACGACCTCGTAGTCGAGCGAGCGCGGGTAGACCTGGCCGACGGAGGTGAACGCCTGCGAGAAGCCGAGGTGCCGGGCAATCCGCTGCTCCAGGTCCGCCAGCTTGGCCGCGTCCCCGCCCAGCAGGTCCAGCATGTCCTGCGCCGTGCCCACCGGGCCCTTGATACCGCGCAGCGGGTAGCGGCCGAGTAGCTCCTCGACCCGGCCGTACGCGACGAGCAGCTCGTCGGCGGCGGTCGCGAAGCGCTTGCCGAGCGTGGTGGCCTGTGCCGCGACGTTGTGTGAGCGGCCCGCCATGACCAGCTCGGCGTACTCACCCGCGAGCTTGCCGAGGCGTGCAAGGACCGCCACCGTGCGGTCGCGGATCAGCTCCAGGGAGAGCCGGATCTGCAACTGCTCGACGTTCTCGGTGAGGTCGCGGGACGTCATGCCCTTGTGTACGTGCTCGTGCCCGGCGAGGTCGTTGAACTCCTCGATCCGCGCCTTCACGTCATGCCGCGTGACCTTCTCGCGCTCGGCGATCGAGGCGAGGTCGACCTGGTCGAGGACGCGCTCGTAGTCGGCGATGGCGGCGTCCGGCACCTCGATCCCGAGGTCCTTCTGCGCCCGCAGCACGGCGAGCCAGAGCTGACGCTCCAGCTTCACCTTCTGCTCGGGGGACCAGAGCGTGGCGAGCTCGGCGGAGGCGTAGCGTCCGGCGAGGACGTTCGGGATACGGGGCTTTGCGGGTGCGGCAGTCACGTGTATGGATCCTACTGGCGATTCCTGCAGGCCGGCGCCGCGGGGCTCTTCGTGGGAACCTACGAGCCCGGCTCGGAGCTGTCCGCGATCTCGGCCAGGATGTCGCCGTGGCACAGCTCGGGCGCGCACCAGCACGCCAGCGTCTTGCCGCGCAGCGCGGGCACCTGGCCGAGCAGCTCGGGGCGCTCCAGCAGATACGCCCGGTACTTCTCCATGACTTCGGCGCGGGTACCGTCCCGCTTCTTGGTGGGGGTGTCCGGCGCGAACGGGTTGTAGAGCGGGTGCTGCGGGAGGTCCCAGTGGCCCATGGTCCAGCGGCGGCCGACGTAGACGAGGTCCGCGGGGGCGTTTTCCAGCCGGGGGCCGAAGTCGCGGATGTGGCCCTTGAGGTTGATCACGGTGGTGGGCTGGGTGGGCTTGGTGGGCATGGGGCTCCCTTCAGCCGTATGTCTACCCCACGGGCCCGTCGTACGGCAGCAGCTCCGGCCGCTTCGCCGGGAGCCCGTCACCCGATGAGCGCCCCGTCAGCCGCCGTCCGATCCACGGCAGCAGGTGCTGCCTGGCGAACCGGGCGTCGGCGGTACGGCGGGCGACCCAACCGGGCGGCGCCGTGGCCGCGACCGGCGCACGCCACTGCGGGTCCTCCGGCTCGTACCCGAGCGTCTGCCACACGGCCTCGGCGACGCGGCGGTGCCCCTCGCCCGTCAGGTGCAGCCGGTCGACGTCCCACAGGCGGGGGTCGGCGAGGGAGGGCGCCCCGTACAGGTCGACCACGAGTGCGCCGTGCCGCCCGGCGAGGTCGTCGACGCAGGCGAAGAGCTCTTCCATCCGGGGCCGGAAGCGTTCCAGCACCGGCCCGTTGCGGCCCGGGCTGCGCATCAGGACCAGCTGCTTGCAGGAGGGGGCCAGCCGCTCCACGGCCTCCTCCAGGAGACCGCGGACGCGTCCCATGTCGACCTTGGGTCGCAGTGTGTCGTTGAGCCCGCCCACCAGCGTGATCACGTCGGGCCGCATCGCGGCCGCCACGTCCACCTGCTCGTCGACGATCTGCCTGATCAGCTTGCCCCGCACGGCGAGGTTGGCGTAGCGGAAACCGGGCGTCCGCGCCGCCATCCGGCTCGCGAGGAGATCGGCCCATCCCCGGTACGAGCCGTCGGGCAACAGGTCCGACATGCCCTCGGTGAAGGAGTCGCCGACCGCGACAAGGCTGGTGTGGGTGGCGTTCGTCTGCATGGCGGAAAAGATGGTAACCCGCACGACATACCCGCCGGTCGGTGGGGCCACCGACTCCGCCGGAAGGCCGCGCCCTCTCATGCCGGCTGGCCGAACAGCTCCCGCAGGACGTCCTCCATCGTCACCAGTCCCGAGAGGCGCCCGTCGCTGCCCATGACCGCCGCGAGGTGGGTGCGACTGCGCCGCATCGCCGTGAGGACGTCGTCGAGCGGTGTGCTCTCCCGGACACGTGCGATGGGCCGCATGTCCTGGACGCGGAACGGCAGATCGCGCGGTGTCGCGTCCAGCGCGTCCTTGACGTGGAGGTAGCCGACGATGCGGCGGCCGTCGTCGACGACGGGGAAGCGGGAGAAGCCGGACTCGGCGGACAGCCGCTCCAGCTCCTCCGGCGTGACGCCCACGCGCGCGTAGACGATGCGCTCCAGCGGGAGCACGACGTCGCGCACGGGCCGGCGGCCCAGTTCCAGCGCGTCGTGCAGCCGCTCCTGGGCACGGTTGTCGATGAGCCCGGCGGCGCGGGAGTCCTTGACCAGCAGGGCCAGCTCGTCGTCGGAGAAGGTCGCGGTGACCTCGCCCTTCGCCTCGACCCGCATCAGCTTCAGCAGCCCGTTCGCGAACGCGTTGATCGCGAAGATCACCGGGCGCAGCGCGCGGGAGAGCGCCACCAGCGGCGGGCCGAGCAGCAGCGCCGTGCGCACCGGCTCCGCGAGCGCGACGTTCTTCGGCACCATCTCGCCGAGCAGCATGTGCAGATACGTCGCCAGGGTGAGCGCGATGACGAAGGAGACCGCGTGGCCGGCGCTCTGCGACACCCCCACGGCATGGAACACCGGCTCCAGCAGGTGCGCGATCGCGGGCTCGGCCACGATGCCGAGGACCAGCGTGCACAGGGTGATGCCGAGCTGCGCGGCCGCCAGCAGCGCTGACACATGCTCCAGACCCCACAGCACGCTGCGCGCCCGTCGGTCGCCCTGCTCGGCGTGCGGCTCGATCTGGCTGCGGCGCACCGAGATCAGCGCGAACTCGGCGCCCACGAAGAAGGCGTTCACGACGAGCGTCGCCAAGCCGATCAGCAGTTGTACGGCGGTCACCGTTCCCCTTCCTCCGCGTCGAACGGCGCGTGCAGCAGCACGCGTGCGGCCCGCCGTCCCGAGGCGTCCACCACGTCGAGCCGCCACCCGGCGACCTCGACGGTGTCACCCACGGCGGGAATGCGGCCGAGCTCGGCCGCCACGAACCCGGCCAACGTCTCGTACGGCCCGTCGGGCACCCGCAGCCCGACCCGTGCCAGCTGGTCGGTGCGCGCGGACCCGTCGGCCGAGAACAGCGCGCGGCCCTCGTCGTCCGTGCCGACCGGCGCCAGGTCCGGCGTCTCGTGCGGGTCGTGCTCGTCCCGCACCTCGCCGACGACTTCCTCGACGATGTCCTCCAGGGTGGCGACCCCGGCCGTACCGCCGTACTCGTCGATGACCACGGCCATGGTGCGCTTGCCCACCAGCCGGTCAAGGAGCCGGTCGACTGTCAGCGACTCCGGGACGAGCAGGGGCTCGCGCATGATCTGGGAGACGGATGTCTGCGTCCGGCGTCCGGCGGGCACGGTCAGCACGTCCTTGATGTGCGCGACGCCGACCACCGAGTCGAGATTGCCCCGGTAGACGGGGAAGCGCGACAGACCCGTCGCCCGGGTCGCGTTCGCCACGTCCTCGCAGGTCGCCTGGACGTCCAGCGCGATGACCTGGACGCGCGGGGTCATCACGTTCTCCGCGGTCAGGTCGGCGAGGTTCAGTGTGCGCACGAACAGCTCGGCGGTGTCCGCCTCCAGTGCGCCCTGCTTGGCGGAGTGGCGGGCGAGAGCCACCAGCTCCTGGGGTCCGCGCGCGGAGGCCAGCTCCTCGGCGGGCTCGAGGCCAAAGCGTCGTACGAGATGGTTCGCCGTGTTGTTGAGATGGGTGATGAACGGGCGGAACGCGGCGCTGAACAGGCGTTGTGGCGTCGCCACCCGCTTGGCCACGGCGAGCGGTGAGGAGATCGCCCAGTTCTTGGGCACGAGCTCGCCGACGACCATCAGGAAGACCGTCGACAGGGCCGTACCGATCACCAGTGCCACCGAGGCCGACGCGGAGTGCGAGACGCCGACCGCCTCAAGCGGGCCGGCGATCAGCTTGGCGACGGACGGCTCGGCGAGCATGCCGACCACCAGGTTGGTGACGGTGATGCCGAGCTGCGCGCCGGACAACTGGAAGGTCAGATTCCGTACGGCCTTGAGGACGCCCGGCGCGCCGCGCTCACCGCGTTCGACGGCCCGCTCCAGCTCGCTGCGCTCGACCGTGGTCAGCGAGAACTCGGCCGCGACGAAGGCGCCACAGGCCAGCGACAGCACAACCGCCACCAGGAGGAGGAGCACTTCGGTCATCGGGTCACCTCCGTCCCATGATCGACCAGGGGCGGGGGGATCGCGCGATGTCGACGGCCGCCGTGCGGAGCACGGCACCGGATACTGGGAGGCTCGCCCATGGGCGGACGCTCACACCTTTCCTTGGAGGATCGAGTGGCCCTTCAATGGTAAAGGATGGGCAAAGGGACCTCCCTCGGGTGGTCGGTCAATGGGCCCCCTTCGGGTGGTCGGCCTCAGTCGCTGAGCGGCTTCACCCACCGGCGCCAGTTGTTTCTGGGGCGCGTACCCGGCGGCCCGCCACGCATGCTGCGCGGTCCCGTTCGGCTGGTATGCCGTCGCGTCTCCGCGACGGCCGCCGAGCCGCTCCCGAATGTCTGGGTCCTGCCCCTGCTCACAGCGGCTTGACCCAGCGCCGCCAGTGGTCCTCGCGATGGTAGCCAGCCGCGGCCCACGTGCGGTGTGCCTGTTCGTTGGCTTCCAGGACCATGGCGTCGACACGTCGCCCGCCCAGGGCGATGAATCGTTGTTCGGCTGCTTCCAGTAGAGCGGTGGCGATGCCTTGCCGGCGGCAGTCCGGGTGTACAGCCAGTCGGTACGCGGAGCATCGCCACCCGTCGAAGCCGGCTATGACGGTTCCCGTGAGGAGGCCGTCGCGCTCTGCGAGAAGCAGGGCTTCGGGGTCTCTTGTGACGAGTCGAGCCACGCCGTCGTGGTCGTCGCTGATGCTCGTTCCTTCCGCGGCTTCGCGCCAGAACTGCAGCACGGTGTCGATGTCCGAGAGAGTGGCGCAGCGGATGTGAAGATCGCTCATGGGGCGAGCCAAGCAGAGTGCCGGCCTGTCCGGCGAACGGTTTCCGTGCCGAGGAACGACCTTGGTGTGCTCCACTACCGGCGGCGTCAGGGCAGCACCGCATGCCGTCCCGGACCAGCAGGCCGGAATGGCCCCGGCGGTACGCGGCCAGCGTGGCCAGTTGCTCCGGGGCGGTTGACGCCCTTCACCCGGCCCGACACGGTCCAGCCCGACACGGTCCAGCCCGACACGGTTCAGATCGAGATCTGGCGCTCGGCGATCTGCCATGACAGCATCCGGTCGTCGTACGGCTGCGCCCCCTCCGGGCGGAAGACGACCCGCTTCTCCACCGCCCTGCGGTAACGCTTGGAGCCCGGCCTGCCCAGGCTCCCCGCCGTCAGGCCGCGGTGGCAATTGGCGCTCCATTCGTCGGCGGGCGAGGGGCTGAGCAGGTTGACGCCGAAGCGGAACGGACGCGGCATGAAATCTCCCTACGCGTCGGCGACTTGGCCTCGTCGGCGACTTGACCTCACGGGCGACTTGACCGCATGGGCGACCCGAGGCGAGGCAATCACTCGTGCGCGATGGCCGCCAGCACATTCATGCGGGAAGCACGCAACGCCGGCAGCAGCGCCGCGACGATGCCCACGACCGCCGAACCGATCACGACCGCGATGATCGTCGTCCAGGGGATGGCGAGCGCCTTCATGCCCTGCAACGCGAGTACCTGCTGTACACAGACGCCCCAGACGAGCCCCAGCGCCAGGCCGAGGACCGCGCCGAACACGGCGATCACCACCGACTCCAGGCGGATCATCCTGCGCAGCTGACGCCGGGCGAGCCCGATGGCGCGCAGCAGTCCGATCTCCCGGGTGCGCTCCACGACCGACAGGGCGAGCGTGTTGACCACACCGAGCACCGCGATGACGATCGCGAGTCCGAGCAGCGCGTACACGAGGTAGAGCAGCACCGCGATCTGATCGTGGATCAGCTTCTTGTAGTCGGCCTGGTCGCGGGCCTTCACCTGCGGATACGGGGCGAGGGTCTTCTCCAGACGTGAGCGCAGCTGGTCGGCACTGATGCCCGGGGCCGCGTTCACATACAGCGCGGAGTCCTGCCCGCCCGGCACGTACTTCTGGATCGTGTCGAAGCCGAAGTACAGGCCGCCTTGCACTCCGAAGCCCTCAGCGGCGTCCTGGTCGGTGAGCGCGGCCACCGTCAGCTCGGCCTTCCGCCCGGCCGGGAACTCGACGGGGATCGTGCTGCCGACTCGCACGTCGTGCTTCTTCGCGAAGCCCGCGTCCATGGCGATGTGCCCGTCCGCGAGCGCCGAAGCGGTGCCACCCTGGGCGTACGTGACATGGGCGACGTCGTCGAGTCGCGGATCGTAGGCCGCGGCGGTCGTCTTGACCTTCTTGCCGTCCGGCAGCCGCACCGCGACCGGCGTGAACCGCTGGCGCACGACGAGCCCGACGCCCTCGGTGCCGCGCACCTTGTCCGTGAGCTCATGGGAGAACGGCACGAAGTTGTCGTTCTGGAGCACGAAGTCGGCGCCCAGCGTCCTGTCGATCTGCTGGTCGAAGGACCTGCTCATGGACGCGCTGGCCACTGACATCCCGCCGACCAGGGCGAGTCCCACCATCAGCGCGGCGGCGGTGGCGCCCGTGCGCCGCGGATTGCGCAGCGCGTTGCGCTGGCTCATCCGGCCGACCGAGCCGAACAGCGCGGGGAAGGCCCCGCCCAGCACCCGGATCACCGGCCGCACCAGCAGCGGCCCCGCGATCACCATGGCGATGAGCGTCAGGACGACACCGAGGCCCAGCAGTGAGGCGGCCGTGGACGTCTTCGACGAGGCGGCACACCCCGCGAGCGCGGCGGCACCGGCCGCGCCGACGACCGCGCCCACCACGGCACGTACGCGCAACGGCCGTCCCACACCGGCGACTTCGGCGTCCGCGAGGGCCGCCATGGGGGAGACGCCCGCCGCGCGCCTGGCCGGGAGGTACGCGGCCACGAAGGTGACGCCGACTCCGACGACGTACGCCGCAACGGGTGTGACCCAGCCGATCACCATCTCGGTCGACTTGAGGTTCATGCCGAACGCGGTCATCAGCTTGATCAGCCCGATCGCGAGCCCGATCCCCGCCCCGAGACCGAGGGTCGAGCCGACCACGCCGAGGAGCAGCGCCTCGGTGAGCACCGACCGGCGCACCTGCCTCCGGTCGGCGCCCAGCGCACGCAACAGTCCTAGTTCACGGGTGCGTTGGGCGACCAGCATCGAGAACGTGTTGACGATCAAGAAGATTCCCACGAGCACAGCGATACCGGCGAAGCCGAGCATCACGTACTTGATCACGTCGAGGAAGCCGCCGAGTTGGGCGGCGGCCGACTTGGAGTGCTCCTCGGCCGTCTTCAAGTCGTAGGTCTTCGTCCCGAGTTCGGAGGCGATGCGCTGCTTGAGCGATGCGTCGCTGACACCCGGCGCGGCGTCCACGGAAATGCTCGTGGCAGCGGCGGGGCTGCCGAGCAGACGGGTCTGCGCGGTCGGGGTGTCGAGGAAGACCAGCGCGGCACCGGGATTGGTGGTGGTGAAGGTGGCGATCCCGACGATCCGCACCTTGAACGTGCCGGGCTGTGCCTGCACCGTCAGGGTGTCACCGATGCGGACATGCTTCTTCTTGGCGGTGTCCGCGTCCAGGAGTGCCTCGGCGTCCCCCTTCGGCTCATGGCCGGAGGTCAGCTTCACCGGGCTGCGTTCGGTGACCTCCCAGTTGGTGACGATGGTGGGAGCGCCCGTCGTCGGTCCGACTGACTCGCTGTGGCTGTCGACGACCGGGGCGTTCTCCACCGCCGCGTCCACATGGGTGGCGGCGACCCCGTCCACCTTTGCGAGCCGGCGCGCGAGCGAGGCGGGCACGGTCTCGGTTGCACCGGTCGGAATCCGCGAGCTGAGGTCGTTCTTCGGCTCCACGGTCACATCGGCCGACGTGGACGCGAAGAGCCGGTCGAAGGTGCGGGTCACCGTGTCCGAGAAGATGAGGCTGCCCGCGACGAACGCCACGGACAGGACGATGGCCAGCGCCGAGAGCAGCAGCCGCCCCTTGTGCGCGAAAAAGCTCCGCAGTGTCGCCTTGAGCACGAGCGCCTCAGTCCTTGTCGAGGGTCACGTCGCCGGAGCCGCCGGAGCCGGAGCCGACGGAGTCACCGGAGCCGCCGGAGTCACCGTCGGGAGCCGCGTCGCCGGTGCCGCCGCCCCCGCCGTCGAAGGTCACTCGCATCGTGTCAGACACGGGGGTCTGGGCGCGTCCCCCGGAAAAGAGGCGCATGCGCTCGAGCACCGCCTCCGCCGTAGGCCGCTCCATCTCGTCCACGATCCGCCCGTCCCCGAGGAAGAGCACCAGGTCGGAGTGGGCGGCGGCGCCTGGATCGTGCGTGACCATGACGACGGTCTGGCCCAGTTCGTCGACCGCCTCGCGCAGGAAGCCGAGCACTTCGAGCCCCGCGCGGGAGTCGAGGTTGCCGGTGGGCTCGTCGGCGAAGATCAGCTCGGGGCGCGAGGCGAGCGCCCGGGCGCAGGCGACGCGCTGCTGCTGGCCTCCGGACAGCTGCGCGGGCCGGTGCCCCAGCCGGTCACGCAGTCCCAGCGTGTCGATGACCTGGTCCAGCCACTTCTGGTCGGGCTTCTGTCCGGCGATGTCCATGGGCAGTGTGATGTTCTCGACCGCGTTCAGCGTCGGGATCAGGTTGAACGACTGGAACATGAACCCGATCCGGTCACGCCGCAGACGGGTCAGGTCGCGGTCCTTGAGCCCGGTGATCTCGGTGTCGCCAAGCCACACCTGTCCGGCCGAAACCGTGTCGAGCCCCGCCAGGCAGTGCATCAAGGTGGACTTTCCGGAGCCCGAGGGACCCATGACCGCCGTGAAACGGCCGCGCGTGATGTCCACGTCGACCGAGTCGAGGGCGAGCACCGTCGTCTCGCCCGAGCCGTACGCCTTGGTCAAGCCGCGGGCGCGGGCGGCGATCCCGTCCCCTTCCGCGCGGCCGAGATCCTGCTCCGCAGCAGCTGTGGACAAGACCGCCTCCTCAGTGATGGACATCCCGGCTCCCTTGTCCCGGCCGAGCGTAGTGTGACCCGGGGCACACCGGGTATCCCCCCGGTGCCCTCTTGCCGATGCTAGCGATCCGGCGCTAGCTTCGAGGTATGGCGAAGACCCAGCTGAACGTACGGGTGGACGAGGGCACGGCCCGGGCCGCCCGTGAGCGAGCCCTGGAGCGTGGGATGAGCGTGAACCGCTATATAGAGGAGCTGGTCAGACAGGACACCGGGGAGGTGGGCCACACCTTCGTGGAGGCCGCCGCCGATTTCATGAAGCAGTACGAGTCCGTCTTCGCCGAGGAATTCGGCGCGGACCGAGAAGGCACCCGCGAAGGTCGTCGTTGATCCCTTGAGCAGTCTCAGAGTCGACCTTGCCTGGCTCCTCATGATCGCCGAACAGAAGACGCCCGGAGATCCCCAGGTCACCGACTGGGGAGCCCTCGTCGCCGCCGTCAGCCGGCACGAGGCGGAGATTTTCGGCGTTCCCGTCTACGACAGCCCGTACACCCGCGCCGCCGCGCTCCTCCAGCTCCTGCTGCACGTCCCGGCGCTCGAACGCTCCAACGCGATGTTCGCCTCGGCCGTCGCGTACGCCTATCTCGTCGCGAGCGGCCTGAAGGTCGTCACCTCTCCCGAGCAGGTGCGCGAACTCGCCCGGCTGGTCAAGGCGGGCGACGCGACCGTGCACGACATCGCGCAGGCGCTGCGCCAGTGGAGCCTATGAGCCGTCGGTCTCCCTGAGCCCGGGGCGCCACGCGGTACCCAGCACACAGTACGAGGTGGGCAGCCGGGGCCCCTTCTCGGGCATCAGCAGCCGCCGGTACGGGCCGAGTTCGAACCCGGCGTCGCGCAGGGCGGCGATCGGGTCGCGGGCCAGATGGCAGCCGCCGTTCAGGCGCGGCCACACCGTACGGTCCAGGCCACGCTGAGTGAAGGTCATCGCGCGCCCGCCGCCCCTGCCGTGTTCGAAGAACCTCAGGGTGCCGCCCGGTCGCAGCACGCGCCGCAGTTCGGCGAGGGCGCGCTCCACATCACGGACGCTGCACAGCACCAGCGACAGCACGGCCGCGTCGAAGGCCTCGCTCTTGACCGGCAGCGCCTCCGCGGCACCGGGCACCACGTCGACGGGCACATCGGAGCGCAGGGCGGCCTCCACAGCCAACCGCCGCAGCAGCCGCTCGGGTTCGAGGGCGACGACCTCCGAGACGGTGCTCGGATAGTGCGCGAAGTTCAGGCCGTTGCCCGCGCCGATCTCGATGACCCGTCCGGACAGTCCGGCGAGCAGTTGGTCGCGGACCCCGCCCATGCCAAGCCGCGTCTCGGCACTCACGCTGATACGGGCGTAGTAGCGGGCGAACAGCGGATGGTGCACGGGATCCCGCGTCACCTTGCCGGAGCCGGCCGACCTGAGCGCCATGACGGACCTCCTGGGAGGATGTGCCTTGCCGTCATTCTCCCCCCAGGACGTCCGCCGCACTCGCCGGTCCGTCGGGGCGGGTCGCGCCCGCGCGGCGCAGCCGCACAAGGTCACGCCCCCGCGCCCCTTACGGAGCGCCGCTTTCCGCCGCCTCTAGGAGGCGTAGGACACCGCGAAGGCGCTCGCGCTCCAGTCTCCGCCCAGCCGAGGTGCCAGCCAACTCGGTGCCGCCGCACGGAAGTCGGCGGGTGGGTAGGCCCCCGCGCCCGACGGCACCGCGCCGAGCAGTGGGGCGTCGGCCACCATCGGGAGATCCGCGAGATTGCAACGGGACGCCAGGTCCACCTCGTTGGGCCAGCTGCCGATCACGATGCCCGCGAAGTCGAGCCCCCGGGACCGCAGTTCATGGGCCGTCAGTTCTGTCGTGTTCAAGGTGCCCAGGCCCGCTGAAGCGACCACCAGTACCGGTGCGTCGAGGAGTTGCGCCGCGTCGGCCAGGGTGCCGCCGTCGTCGTCGAGCCGGACGAGCAGGCCTCCCGCCCCCTCGACCAGTACGAGGTCGTGCTCGGTGGCGAGTTTGTCCGCCGCCTCCGCGACCTCCCGCGGACGCACCGGTGCGAGACCGGCGCGCCGCGCGGCGGTGCCGGGGGCCAACGGCTCCGGATAGCGGGCGAGTTCGAGCGTCGTCACGGCGCCCGCGAGGCGGGCCACCTCATCGGCGTCGCCGCGCTCGTGCGGACCTACACCGGTCTGTGCGGGCTTGAGCACGGCGACCGACCGTCCGGCGGCGAGGGCCGTGGCGGCGATCGCGGCGGTCGTGACCGTCTTGCCGACCTCCGTGCCTGTCCCCGTGATCACCAGTACCGGCATGTCATCCCTCCCGTGCCGCCGCGCACACCGCGCGCGCGATCCGTGCCAGGTCCGCGTCGCCCGTGACATACGGCGGCATCGTGTAGATGAGGTCGCGGAACGGCCGCAGCCACACGCCCTCGCGCACGGCGGCCGCCGTCGCCGCCTTCATGTCCACCTCGCGGTCGAGCTGGACGACTCCGATCGCTCCCAGGACACGTACGTCCCGGACTCCCGGCATCGAGGACGCCTCCGCCAGCCCCTCCCGCAACCCCGCCTCGATGCGCTTGACCTCGCTCTGCCAGTCCTGGCCGAGCAACAGGTCGATCGAGGCGCAGGCCACCGCGGCGGCCAGCGGATTGCCCATGAACGTGGGCCCGTGCGCGAGCACCGGGACCTCGCCGCGTGAAATGCCGTCGGCCACCCGCGAGGTGCAGAGCGTCGCCGCCATCGTCAGGTATCCGCCGGTCAGCGCCTTGCCGACGCACATCACGTCCGGAGTGACGCCCGCGTGGTCCGCCGCGAACAGCTTGCCCGTACGGCCGAAGCCGGTCGCGATCTCGTCGAAGACCAGCAGCACGTCATGCGCGTCGCAGGCCTCGCGCAGCACACGCAGATACGCGGGGGAGTGGAACCGCATCCCGCCCGCGCCCTGCACCACCGGCTCCACGATGACCGCGGCCAGCTCATCGGCGTGCCGCTCGATCAGCTCGCGCAGATGATCGGCGTACGACTCCTCGTACGCGACCGGCGGCGCGTCGGCGAACACCTGGCGCTGGAGGACGCCCTGCCACAGCTCGTGCATCCCGCCCTTGGGATCGCACACGGACATGGGCTGCCAGGTGTCCCCGTGATAGCCGCCGCGCCAGGTCAGCATGCGCTGTTTGCCGGGGCGGCCGAGCGAGCGCCAGTGCTGGAGGCACATCTTGACGGCGACCTCGACGGAGACCGAGCCGGAGTCGGCGAGGAAGACGTGCTCCAGGCCCTCGGGCGAGATGTCGACAAGGCGCTTCGCCAGTCGCACGGCGGGCTCGTGCGTGAGACCGCCGAACATGACATGGCTCATGCGCTCGAGCTGGCCGCGCGCCGCGTCGTTGAGGACCGGGTGGTTGTAGCCGTGGATGGCCGACCACCAGGACGACATGCCGTCGATCAGCTCGGCCGAGCCGTCGGCCAACCGTAGGCGCACGCCGCTCGCCGATTCCACGACCAGTGGCTCCTGGCGGCCGGGCATCGGCCCGTAGGGATGCCAGACGTGCCGCCGGTCGAGGTCGAGCAGCTCCCGC
Organism: Streptomyces sp. NPDC048415; assembly: GCF_040651675.1. Taxonomy (NCBI): domain Bacteria; kingdom Bacillati; phylum Actinomycetota; class Actinomycetes; order Kitasatosporales; family Streptomycetaceae; genus Streptomyces; species Streptomyces sp. NPDC048415. The sequence goes on from NZ_JBEZKJ010000008.1 coordinate 152,447, forward strand.
ACGGACAGGTCAGGCATTGGGCGCGACATCCGTTCCGGCACCTCGACGGCGTACGGCGACGAGATCCGTACGCGCTTCCTGGACGACGGTCTCCTCGGCGGGCGAGCCACAGGGCCCGCACCCGGCGTCCGCGTGCGACCCGCATCCGGCGTCCGCCTGCGAGCCGCAACCGCCGCCCGCCGGAACCCGGTGCTCGGGCAGCGTCACCTCTCCCGCGCCCTCCACCTCGAACCCGGCGTCCGCGATCATGTCGAGGTCGGCCTTGCCGGCCTGGCCCTCACTGGTGAGGTAGTCGCCGAGGAAGATCGAGTTGGCCAGGTTCAGGGCCAGCGGCTGCAGGGTGCGCAGATGCACCTCGCGGCCGCCCGCGATGCGGACCTCGGCGTCCGGGCAGACGAAGCGGACCATCGCGAGGATCCGCAGACAGCGCTGTGGGGTGAGGTTCCACTCCTTGGCGAGCGGGGTGCCCTCGAAGGGGATCAGGAAGTTCACCGGAACGGAGTCCGGGTCGAGCGCGCGCAGCGCGTAGACGACGTCGACGAGGTCCTCGTCCGACTCGCCCATGCCGGCGATCAGGCCCGAGCAGGCGGACAGACCCGCCGCGTGCGCCTTCTGCACCGTGTCCACCCGGTCGGCGTACGTGTGGGTGGTCGTGATGTCCCCGTACGTCCCCTCGGAGGTGTTCAGGTTGTGGTTGTACGCGTCCGCGCCCGCCTCGCGCAGCCGCTCGGCCTGGCCGTCGGAGAGCAGGCCCAGGCAGGCGCACACCTCGACGTTCTCGTTGTTGTCCTTGATCGCCTTGATGGTGTCGGAGACCCGGTCCACGTCACGGTCCGTCGGACCGCGCCCGCTGGCCACCAGACAGACCCGCTTGGCGCCTCCGGCCAGGCCCGCCGCGGCGGCCTGCGAGGCCTCGTCGGGCTTGAGCCAGGTGTACTTCAGGATGTCGGCCTTGGAGCCGAGCCGCTGCGAGCAGTACGAGCAGTCCTCGGGGCACAGGCCCGACTTGAGGTTGACGAGGTAGTTGAGTTTCACCCGTCGGCCGAACCAGTGCCGGCGTACCTTGCCGGCCGCGGCCACCACGTCGAGCACGTCGTCGTCGGAGGTGGCCAGCACGGCCAGAGCTTCCTCGCGGGTCGGCAGCTCGCGCCGAAGCCCCTTGTCCACCAGCGTGTTCAGCAGGTCCATGAGGTCCGATCCTTGCCTATGCGACCGCTTCCGGCCAAGGAGAGATTGCACAACAGAGACGGTTCGACGTGTGGGTATTGCCACATCCTGGGCGGCTGGCCCGGCCGCTAGGGTCTGTGCACTGCCTACAAAACATCCGTCACCACGGCCCGGAGGACACATGGCGTTCGGCTGGATGGACGAGCAGGCCGAAGCGCGCCGCCGGGCCGGACTCGTCCGCACCCTCAGGCCGCGCCCCGCCGACTCGCCGCTCCTCGATCTCGCGAGCAACGACTACCTCGGTCTGGCCCGCCATCCGGAGATCACCGAGGCGGCGGCCCGGGCCGCGCGCCGGTGGGGCGGCGGCGCGACCGGCTCCCGGCTCGTCACGGGCACCACGGAACTGCACGCCGAGCTGGAACGCGAGCTGGCCGACTTCTGCGGTGCCGAGTCCGCGCTCGTCTTCTCGTCCGGATACGCGGCCAATCTCGCCGCCGTCACCGCGCTCGCGCCGCACGGCTCACTCGTCGTCTCGGACGCGGGCAACCATGCCTCATTGATCGACGGTTGCCGACTGGCCCGGGGCAGCACACAGGTCGTCGCGCACACCGACCCGGACGCCGTGCGCAAGGCGCTGGGCACTCACGAGGGGCCCGCCGTCGCCGTCTCCGACACGGTCTTCTCGGTGGACGGGGACGCGGCGCCGCTCGCCGAACTCGCCGTCGCCTGCCGGGAGTACGGGGCCGGACTGATCGTCGACGACGCGCACGGGCTCGGCGTCCTCGGCGACGGTGGCAGGGGCGCTCCGCACGCGGCGGGCCTCGCGGGCGCGGCGGACGTCGTGGTGACCGTCACGCTCTCCAAGTCCTTCGGCAGCCAGGGCGGGGCCGTCCTCGGCCCGGCCCCGGTCATCGACCACCTGGTCAACGCGGCACGCACGTTCATCTTCGACACCGGTCTCGCGCCCGCGGCGGCGGGCGCGGCTCTCGCGGCGCTCAGACTGCTGCGCCGCGAGCCGGAGCGCGCCGCACGGGCCCGCGCGGTGGCGACGGCGCTGCACACGCGCCTGACGGCCGAAGGCCTGCAAGCGGTACGTCCGGACGCCGCGGTCGTCTCCGTGCGCGCGCCGTCCGCCGAACGGGCCGTGCGGTGGGCGGCCGACTGCCGCGAGGCGGGACTCGCCGTCGGCTGCTTCCGTCCCCCGTCCGTGCCCGACGGCATCTCACGGCTGCGGCTGACCGCCCGCGCGGACCTCACCGACGAACAGATCGGCGACGCCGTACGGGTGATCAGCGCGACCCGGTGACGCTCAGCTGAGTCCGGTGATGAATCCCTCCCACGCGGCGGGAGCGAAGAGCAGGGCGGGGCCCGCCGTGTTCTTGGAATCGCGTACGGCGACGAGTCCGGCCCAGGGTCCTGGGCCCGGTCGCGCCGTCTCGACGCAGTTGTTCATTCCCGTACTTCGGCTGCTGCGCAGCCATCGCACGTCGTGCAGTGAAGTACTGGAAGGTACGTACCGAGGCATTGCGGTCATGGTGCCTCCTTACGCGCCGTCACCTATCCCGGCGATGTAATCCAACGAGTCCTCGGGCGAAAGGGCGTGGATCTGAAGGGCGTTGAAGGCCTCGCTGTAGGCCTGAAGGTCTTCTTTCCGTTCGAGGTAGAGGCTACTCGTCAAGTGGTCGAGAACAACCACATCCAGATCAGTTGTGTTCGGAAATGAGAAGATAACGAAAGGCCCGGTGATGCCGATGTGTGCACCGGCGGCGAACGGGAGTACCTGAAGCCGCACTTGGGGCAAGGTGGCCGCCTCCCGCAGCCGCAGCAGCTGCCGCGCCATGACGTCCCGACCGCCGACCCCCCGGTGCAGCACCGCCTCGTCCAGGACCGCGCTCAGTTCCAGCGGCGGATGCGAACGCAGCACGTCCTGGCGGGCCAGGCGTACCTCGACGAGCGCGTCGAGCTTGCCGTCCTCAAGTCCGCCCACGGCGGCCCGCGTCACCGCACGGGCGTACTCGGGTGTCTGCAACAGCCCCGGCACCACGGAGGTCTCCAGCGTGCGCATCCCGCTGGCCTGCGACTCAAGACTGATGAAATCGCGGTACGTCGAGGGCAGCACCCCCCGATAGGCGTGCCACCAGTGGTGCCGCCCGTTGCCCTCGGAACCCGCCAACACGACCAGAAGATCTCGTAATTCGGGATCCTCGACGGCGTAGGCGTCCAGCAGACGTTCCACGTCCGCCGGCTTCACTCCGCTGGTGCCCGTCTCGATCCGGCTCACCTTCGACTGGTGCCAGCCCAGCAGGCGGGCCGCCTCACCACTCGTGAGACCCGCATCGGCGCGCAGCGCGCGCAGTTCGGCACCGAGCTTGCGGCGGCGTACCGCGGGACCGTGCTGCATGGCCGTACTCCTTACTCCTTCCGAGCCGCCCAAATACGCTCTGTCGTCGCAGAGTTCACCGCTTCGAGCGACAGATATATGCATATCTTGGTGGATCGCTCCCGTGCCCGGCCCGGTAATGGCAGTCTGGCGCGAAGCACCAGTCCGGGACCGTACTCGAACCATCCGCTCCTTGTCGGACTCCGGTCCCGGTGGGAAAGGGACGACGTCGCCATGGCAGATCACCAGGAAGCATCCGTCACTCTGCCGAGCGATCCCGCTTCGGTCTCCGCGGCCCGGAAATTCGTCGCAGACGTGCTGGCCGAATGGGGCCTGCCGTGCGACTGCGAAGCCGCTGACACCGTACGCCTGATCGTGTCCGAACTAGCCACCAACGCCGTCCAGCACACGTTCGGGCAGTCGCCCACCTTCACGGTGGACGTCCGGCTCGACCGAGACGAACACCTGCGCATCGGAGTCACCGACAGCCACCCGCGCTTCCCCAAACGGCTGCCCGCCGCCGTCCAGCAGGACAACGGCCGCGGCATGGTGATCATCCGCTGGCTGACCTCCGAGTGCGGCGGCAGACTCACCGTCCGGCCCACCCGGGAGGGCGGCAAGACGGTCTCCATCCAGCTTCCCTGGACGGTACCGGTCGAGCCGGTGGCGGCCGGCGGGCCCCAAGGGCCTTAAAAAGAGCGTCAGTTGTCGTGCCGTTGCTGCCCGGCTCTTCCGAAGGCGCCGCGCAGCAGGGCCCGAAAGGCATCGGCCGCCGGGGCCGCCTCGTCGGTCCGGTGGACGACGGAGATCGTACGACGCAGATCTCCCGGTTCCAGCAGTCGGATGCCCACCGGGGTCGCCGCCGTCCTGGCCACCATCTCCGGTACGACCGCGACGCCGAGCCCCGCGCTGACCAGCGCGCAGACGAGGGCGTACCCCGGAGTCTCGACCAGTACCGAAGGGGCGGCTCCGGCCCGGGCGAGCGCGGCCTCCACGCCCTGCCGGGCCGGATGGTCGGGAGCCATGCTGATCAGCGGCTGACCGGCGAGCCCGGTCAGCGGCAGCCGCGCGGAGCCACCCGCGAGAACATGCCCCGGAGCGGTCACCAGCACCAACTCCTCGACCAGCACCGGCTCCAGACGTACGGACGACGGGAGGGGCACGGGCGGCGCGGGCTGATAGGTGTGCGTCAGCGCCAGGTCCACTTCGCCCGCCGCGACCGCCGAAACGCCCTCCGGAGGCTCATAGCCCGCGACCGTGAGCTGCACGTCCGGGTGAGCGCGGCGAAACGCACTGAGCACGGGCGGCAGCAGATGGATGCCCGCCGTCTGGAAGGTGCCGAGCCGCAGAGTGCCGCCCGACAATCCCGCCAGGAGCGCCAGTTCGTGCCGGGCGCGCTCCATCTCGGCGAGGACCCGGCGAGCCCGCGTCACCAGCAGCTCGCCCGCGCCCGTCAGCCGCGCCCCCCGATGGGACCGCACCAGCAGGGTCGCTCCCGCCTCCCGCTCCAGCTTCGCCAACTGCTGGGAGAGCGCGGGCGGGGTAAAGCCGAGGCGCTCCGCGGCCCGGGTGATCGACCCCGCCTCGGCGACCGCCACCAGCGCCGCGAGCCGTGTCGGGTCGTACATCTGGTCTCTCCTGGGCCGGTGGCAGGACGCCTGGTATAAACGATTGCTTAAGGCAGACCCAGGATAGTCGATATATGTCCTATAGGCCCGGCGCGGGCAGTCTGGTGCTCATGGACATACAGCTCGCCGCCTTCACCGTGGTCGCCGCCGGCATGGTCGCCATGCCGGGCGCCGACTTCACCGTCGTCGTACGCAACGCTCTCGTCTCGCGCCGGGCCGGAGTCGCGTGTGCGCTCGGGGTCGCGGGCGGACTGCTGGTGCACACGGCGCTGGCCGTCGCCGGGGTCGCCGCGGTCCTCACCGCCGTGCCCGCGCTGTTCCGGGCGCTCCAGCTCCTCGGCGGCGCCTACGTGCTGTACCTGGGGGTGCGCACCCTGCGCTCGCTGGGACGGCTGCGGGAGGCGGAGCCAGAGGAGACGACGTCCGGCGGGCGGCCGCTGCGGCAGGGCTTCGTCACCAACGCGCTCAACCCGAAGGCGCCGATCACCTTCCTCAGCCTGCTGCCGCAGTTCGTGCCCGCGGGCAGTCCCGCGATGCCCCGCACCCTGCTGCTGGCGCTGATCGTGGTCGTCCTCGCCCTGGTGTGGTTCCCGGCGGTCGCGCTGCTGGTGGACCGGCTCGGACGGTGGCTGCGCAGGCCTCGGGCCGCCCGGGCCGTGGAGGCGGTCACCGGCGGCGCGCTCACCCTTCTCGGTGTGGTGCTCGTCCTGGAGACCGTGAGGCTCTGACGCCACGCTGCACCAGCCGGGGCAGCACGCCCCACAGGGACAGACAGACGGCCAGCGTGCCCGCGCCCGCGGCGATCCCGGCTCCGCGCCCCAGCGTCACGTCCACGACGAGGAGCACCGATCCGGTGAACGCCAGCATCAGCACGTACAGACCCAGGTGGGCGAGGCGGGAGGAGACCCGCACGATGGTGGGCTTGGCGTTCTGCTGGAACAGCGACCGGTGCAGGGCGGCGGGGCTCGTGAAGAGGGCGGCGGCCAGTACGGCGAGCAGCAGCGTGGTGACGTACGTGGCGCGCTGCGCCGTGTCGAGGGACGGGAAGCGCTGGGTGAAGGCCAGGGTCAGCAGGAAGGCGAACAGGATCTGGACCCCGGTCTGGGTGACGCGCAGTTCCTGGAGAAGCTCGGCGAAATTGCGGTCCGCCCGTTCGAGGGGCGTCTCGTTGCGAGCGGGCTTCTCGTTCTGGCCGGGCGGCTGGTTGTGGCCAGGCGTCTCGCTGCGGGGAGGCGTCTCGTCGTGAGTGGTGCGGGGGCGTTGGTCGACCATGGGGAACGAGTAACCACTCTGACCCGTGTTTCACGCCCCTGGGGGCGGCGGCCCGCGCCGCCGCCCTCAGAGCGGGTCAGCTCACCCGGCCGTACCAGACGCTCCTCGTCCAGATCCTCTCGAGCTTCACGACCTCCCCCGTCTTCGGGGAGTGCCATATCTTTCCCTTCCCGGCGTAGATGCCGACGTGATACACGTTCCGGCCCGAGTGGAAGAAGACGAGGTCTCCGGCCTTGCGGTGCGAAGCGGAGACATGGTGCGTCTTGTTGTACTGCGCCGCGGCCGTACGAGGCAGCTTCTTGCCCGCCTTCTTGAACGAGTAGAGCGTGAACCCGGAGCAGTCGAAGCGGCGTGGTCCTGTGGCGCCCCACTTGTAGGGGGAGCCTTTCTTGGAAGCCGCGACCTGAAGTGCCTTCGTCGCGAGCGTGGCCGCCTGGGCGTCGGGTGCGACGCCAGGGACCACGAGGCTGCCGCCCACAGCGGCGATGGTGAGCGCCGAGGCCGTACCGGCCCGGGTCCACAGCGACGGGACACGATTGAGCGCAGTCATGCGCAACCCTTCGTCAGCCGCCTGTGAAGGATGACCTGTCGGATTCGGGCTGGCGAAGTTGCCCGGCCGCGTGCTGCGGCTTCACCCCAAGGACCGCCCGGAAGCTCTCCGGCGGCCCGTAGTGCTGGGTCCTCCACTCCTGCCGATGCACATCTGTCGACCGGTCATCCGGGCGGCGGCAGGACTCGGCGTCCGCCCGGACCGCCCCGCCGTTGTGGCGGGGGCTTGTCGTCGGAAGGGATCTTCACGCATAACTGTCAGAAAATCCGAATGGAATCGGTGGTTTGTGGGGTTACTCACCACTCACCCGTTCGGGTGGACACCCCTCTGTTCGACCGGGTGTTGGGGTGGCCGACCACGCTCGTACCAGCGACGGAAGGCTTCATTCCGCCTCTGCGCTACGCGCGTTGCGCAACTCTTACGCCCTCCTGAGAGGACCCGTGACTACTCCATCAGGGGGTACGCCATCTGGTCCGTTTGAAGCCCGGGCCGGACGCTCCGCCGACACGGCGCGAGCGGCGGCCCGGGTGTGGGTGCGTCAACTGTCGGAGTGCGGCGGCACCGTGACCCGGGCCGCCCGCCGCTCGCCGTCGAGGACCCGCAGGGCCTGGGCCAGAGTCGGGGCATGCACCTCGCTCTCGCCGCGCTGATGCATCAGCGTGAGGGCGTCCCGCAGCGCGGTGGCCTTGCCGACCAGTGCCTGAGCGGCCCTCAGGCCCCGGTAGGTGTCTCCCGGGCGGGCCGGGTTGATGCGGCCGAGCAGATCGACCACGTCGAGATAACGGTCGATCAACTCGGCCTCCGCGCGTGTCAGCGCGGGCAGCGGAGGCAGTTCGGGTGGGAGCATCGGCCGATCACCTCGCGCCGGGCGCGGTGCGCGAGGCCTTGCGGCTCGGGATGATCCGGTCGACGAGGCCGTACGCCACCGCCGCCGGCGCGTCCAGGATCTTGTCCCGCTCGATGTCCGCGGCGACCCGCTCCGGGCTCTGTCCCGTGTGCCGTACGAGCATCTCCTCGAGCATCCTTCGGGTGCGCAGCAACTCCTCGGACTGGATGACCAGATCGCTCGCCTGGCCCTGGACCGGCTCGGGAAGTGAGGGCTGGTGGATGAGTACGCGGGCGCCGGGCAGCGCGAACCGTTTGCCGGGCGTGCCCCCGGCCAGCAGCACGGCCGCGGCCGACGCGGCCTGCCCCAGGCAGACGGTCTCCACGTCGCAGGTGACGAACCGCATCGTGTCGTAGACCGCGGTCATCGCGCTGAACGAGCCGCCGGGGGAGTTGATGTAGAGCGAGACGTCCTGATCCGGGGCCAGGTACTCGAGGTACATGAACTGTGCCATCACATCGTTCGCCGAGGTGTCGTCGATCGGCGTCCCGAGGAACACGATCCGCTCGTCGAGCAGCTTCGAGTACGGATCCAGGGTCCGCCGGCCCGCACTGGTGCGTTCGGTGAACTCCGGCAGGACATGGCGGGCGGACGGGTCGTTCATGGCTCGCGCCTCCTCTGGGGGACTCCTGGGGGACCCTCCTGTCAAAAATGTACAGGACGTACAATGCCTGTCGGCAGGGTGCTCGCTGACAGCGAAAAAACGAGGAGATCGTCCGCTCCGAGAGGGGTGTCAGGGACCGGTCTAAGCTGGACGGCATGGCCTACGAGATTCCGGTGACGCAAGCCAGGGCTGAGCTCGCCGATCTGATCAACCGCGTGGTGTACGGCGGTGAGCGCGTCGTCGTGACGCGGCACGGGAAGCCTCTCGTCGCCCTGGTCTCCGCCGCCGACCTGGAGCGCCTCGAAGAGCTCGAGGAGCCCGCGGAGGAGCAGGTGATCAGTGCCCTCTCCAGTGTCCGCGAGGTCGCGTCCGCGCCGCGCGAGCGCCAGCGGTTCGGTATCGCCGCCGAGCACCGGGGGCCCAACGCGTCGTAAGAGCAGGGCGGTTCACCTGAATGCGGTGTGCCGATGACAAGGAGACCGTGCGCCCCCGCC